>NZ_JBCOCI010000017.1:0-68061 GCF_040929485.1 Phocaeicola sp. RTP21198st1_B8_RTP21198_201120
TTATCTGCAAATTCAGTAATGAGAGGACGTGTAAACGCAATAAGGACGTTCAAGGGCTTAGTTGCGGATTTGAGGTTTTTGTTATTTCATGAACTATTTTTCAGTTATCTTTGTTGCAACTTAATTTAAAAGCAAAGCGAAAGATGGATATTTCAGCTTTATATAAGTGTTTTACGGAATGTGGCAAGGTAACTACCGACAGCCGTAACTGCCCCGAGGGTTCTATGTTCATAGCTCTGAAAGGGGAAACATTCAATGGAAATGCATACGCGCTTCAGGCGCTGGAAAAGGGTTGCCAGTATGCCGTAGTAGATGAAAAAGAATATGCCGCCGATGGGCATCCGCGTATCTTGTTAGTAGACGATTGCTTGAAAGCATTGCAGGAACTGGCTAATTATCACCGGCATAAAATGGGTACCCGAATCATCGGCATCACGGGAACCAATGGGAAGACTACTACCAAGGAATTGATAGCCTCAGTGCTGCAAAAAAGATATGAAGTGCTTTATACACAGGGTAACTTGAATAACCATATCGGTGTTCCTCTGACTTTGCTGAGGCTGACTCCCGAGCATGAACTGGCTGTCATCGAGATGGGAGCGAACCATCCGGGTGAAATCAAGGCACTGACCCGTATTGTAGAACCAGATTACGGTATGATCACTAATGTGGGTAAGGCGCATTTGGAAGGCTTCGGGTCTTTTGAAGGGGTCATCAAGACTAAAGGTGAGTTGTATGAGCATCTGCGTTACAATGGCAAGCATATTATTTTCATAGACAAGGACAATGAGTATCTCACAGCTATCTCTCAGGGCCTTACCCGTATTTGTTATGGTATGGAAGGAGGAGAGGGACTTTATATCAGCGGCAAGCTGGGCGCTTGTGCTCCGTTTCTTTCGTTTGAGTGGGAACACGAGGGACAGAAGTTCGAAGTGAATACCCACCTTATCGGCAGTTATAACATGAAGAATGCATTGGCCGCCATTACGGTGGGCCGGTTCTTCAGTGTACCGTCCCGGCAGATTTGTGAGGCACTGGAGGCGTATGTTCCTCATAATAACCGCTCGCAATTGACAGAAACCACGGATAATAAACTGATAGTTGATGCATACAATGCGAATCCTACCAGTATGATGGCGGCTTTGGAGAATTTCCGGTTGATGAATGTCGCTCATAAAATGGTTATTCTGGGTGATATGAAAGAACTGGGAGAAACCAGTCATGAGGAACATCAGAAGATTGCGGATTATCTGGATGAATGTAAATTTGACCGGGTACTTCTGGCAGGAGAGGAGTTTGGCAAAGTGATTCCGTCCTTTGAACATTTTCAAGATGTGGTTGCATTGAAAGAGTCGTTGGAAAGATATAAGCCGAAAGGATATTATATTCTGATTAAAGGTTCCAACAGTATGAAGTTGGGCCAGCTTCAGGAAATATTATAGTTAACCGGTTGGCAGTTTCATTCACAGTAGGAGGATGAATGTGTCAAAAGTCCAAAGTAACTATTAAATGTGCTGTTTGCACCTGTATAGGTATATTGTCCCACCTGGGTGGAACTGCCATTTCACAAAGGTGGAACTACGCTCTCACCTAGGTGAAATGCCCATTCCACCCAGGTGGGATTTCTATATATACTGTATGGAAACATGAATGGTAAAGATCCTTTTGGAAATGATCCTTCACATAGTCTGCCTCTATGGTAAATGTAATTTGGGGCGTGATGGCGTGTAGTGCAACCTGCCTTGCCTTTTCATAGAATCTTTCTTCTTTATTATTTCTCTGAATTTTTCTTTAAAATAGATATAATAATCGGTTTTGACCGTTTTCTGACTCCTTCCTGCCGAATTATTATCCCGTGTTATTACAGAAATCAGTTACTTTTGCAATGTTATCAATAGAATTGCTATGAGGAACTTATTTCTACTAATCGCATTATGCTGTGTGGCTTTTTCTGTTCGTGCCCAACGTCTGGTTGAAGTGGGGAAAGGCTTTAGCAGTACTTCGGTAAATACTACTGTATTCCGTAATAACTCCATTGTGACGCATGGAAACACACAATACATTTCTTATTATGACGCTGAAGGATGGCTGATGTTAGGCAAACGCCGTCTGGGCACTGGGGAATGGATTTTGCACCGTACCCAATACAAAGGACATGTAAAAGATGCACATAACATTATCAGTATGATGGTGGACGGCGACGGCTATCTTCATCTTTCTTTTGACCACCACGGACATAAACTGAACTATTGCCGCAGCATTGCCCCCGATACACTTGTTTTGGGAGATAAAGAGCCGATGATAGGCAACGAAGAAGAGGATGTGACCTATCCTGAATTTCATTTGTTGGCTGATGGCGGTTTGCTTTTTGTATATCGCTCGGGCGCTTCCGGAAGAGGAAATATGGTAATGAACCGATATGATGTGAAATCCCGTAAGTGGGAGCGTGTGCAGGATGTCCTTGTAGATGGAGAAAACGAGCGGAATGCCTATTGGCAGTTGTATGTGGACCAATCAGGAACCATCCATCTTTCCTGGGTGTGGCGTGAAACCTGGCATGTGGAAACCAATCATGATTTATGCTACGCCCGTTCTTTTGACGGAGGTAAAACCTGGTATAAGACCAACGGACAGAAATATGAGCTTCCTATCCGCCTGGGCAATGCCGAATATGCCTGCCGTATTCCTCAGAATGCCGAACTGATAAACCAGACCAGTATGAGTACGGATGCCGGAGGTCATCCGTACATCGCTACCTACTGGCGCAATCCCGATAGTGATGTTCCCCAATACCGCATCGTTTGGCACGATGGTGTGAACTGGCACAACCGACAGGTTTCCGAACGCAAGACCCCTTTCTCGCTCAAAGGGGGAGGAACCAAGATGATTCCCATGTCCCGTCCCCGGATGGTGGTGGACAATGGAGAAGTGTACTATCTGTTCCGTGACCAGGAACGTGGAAGCAAAGTTTCCATATACTATACCAAAGACGTACAGTTTGGTGAATGGCACGTGAAAGACCTGACGGATTTTGCCGTAAATGCGTGGGAACCCAGTCATGACACGGAGTTATGGAAAATGAAGAAGCAACTTCATATTTATGTACAGGATACCCGACAGGGAGATGGCGAGAAGCAGGTGGAAACAGAACCGCAAATGGTTTATGTGTTGGAATTGTAAATAATGTGCTGATTTGCCAATGACCATGCGGCATATAGCGCAAGCACATTAGTACATTAGTAAATTGGCAAATTGATAAATTATTAATATGATGAACAAATTATTGAAACAAACCCTTGTTTGTGCAGGTACCTTGCTGCTTTCCATGCAGGTTGTCGCCAAACCTTCTTCCGAAGCCAAGGAAGTACGGGGGATTATAGACAAGGTAAACACTTATTGGCAAACGCATAACAAGCCCGAAGTCCGTTCGTTTTGGGACAATGCCGCTTACCACACCGGAAACATGGAGGCATACTTTCTGACCGGTAATGAAAACTACCGTGCATATTCTGAAACCTGGGCTATACACAATGAATGGAAGGGAGCCAAGGAAAAGGATAAGTCTAAATGGAAATACTCTTACGGTGAGAGTGATGAATATGTATTGTTCGGAGATTATCAGGTTTGTTTTCAGACGTATATCGACCTTTATAATATTCTTCCGGACAACTATAAGATAGCCCGTGCCCGCGAAGTGATGGAGTATGAGATGAGTACACCCAATCATGATTACTGGTGGTGGAGCGACGGTCTGTATATGGTAATGCCTGTCATGACCAAACTGTATAAGGTGACGGGCAATCATCTCTATTTGGATAAATTGTATGAATATATTGTATATTCGGATAGTATCATGCTCGACCGGGAAACCGGCCTGTATTATCGGGATGCCAAATATGTTTATCCTAAACACAAGACTTCCAGCGGAAAGAAGGACTTTTGGGCACGTGGTGACGGATGGGTGCTTGCCGGACTGGCGAAGGTGCTGAAAGATCTTCCCGCTGATTACGAGCATCGTTCTTTTTTCGTAAACAAGTATGTGAAACTGGCCGAAGCAGTCGCAGCTATCCAGCAACCGGAAGGCTATTGGACCCGTAGCATGATGGATCCCACTCATGCTCCCGGACCGGAAACCAGCGGAACGGCTTTCTTTACTTACGGCTTCCTTTGGGGAATCAATAATGGCTATCTGGATGAGGCAGTGTATAAACCGGTGATAAATAAAGCATGGAACTATTTGGCAAAGACTGCTTTGCAGAAGAATGGCAAGATTGGTTACGTACAGCCGATTGGTGAGAAGGCTATTCCGGGACAAGTAGTCGATGCTGATTCTGAAGCTAATTTCGGGGTAGGCGCTTTTCTGTTGGCTGCTTGTGAATATGTTCGTTATCTGGAAGCTCCTGAAAATCAGGATCGTGCCTACTGGTGCAATCTGCTTTATAAGATGGCAGCTCCCGTACTGAGCAATATGGCGGAAGGTAATCTGAAAAAGAATATGCTGGTAGAGGTGAGTCCTAATTGGGATGGACGTAACAAAGGAGTGACTTATATGGAAACCTTCGGACGCCTTATGGCAGGTGTCGCTCCCTGGCTGACACTTCCCGATGATGATACGGAGGAAGGCCGGATGCGCAAGCAACTTCGTGAATGGGCTTTGAAAAGCTATGCCAATGCAGTAGACCCTGCCAATCCCGACTATCTGTTGTGGAGAGGACACGGCCAAGCTTTGGTAGATGCGGCATACGTGGCCGAAAGCTTTCTGCGTGCTTACGACCAACTCTGGATGCCTTTGGATGATACTACCAAGAAACGTTATTTTGAAGAATTTACCCAATTGCGCCGGGTAGATCCGCCTTACACCAACTGGTTGCTGTTTTCTTCTACCATCGAGAGTTTCCTGGCAAAGGCAGGGACGGAATGTGACGAATACCGTATCAATTCGGCTATCCGCAAGGTGGAGGAATGGTACACGGGAGATGGCTGGTATGCGGACGGCCCTTCTTTCGCTTTCGACTATTATAGCAGTTATGTCTTCCATCCCATGTATCTGGAAACGTTGCAGGGCATGAAGGATGCAGGGAAATACACTCGTATTCATTATAAAAAATATTATGACCGCGCCTTGAAACGTGCTAGGAAATTCAGCCTTGTACTGGAACGCTTGATTTCTCCTGAGGGTACTTTCCCGGTATTCGGCCGTTCCATTCCTTACCGTTTGGCCACTATGCAACCCTTGGCGCTGATGGCTTGGTATCAGCAGTTGCCCGAAGGGGTGAGCAACGGACAGGCGCGTGCCGCACTGACTTCTGTGATGCACCGGATGTATGACAACACCGAGAACTTCAATGAGGCGGGCTTCCTGACCATAGGTTTTGCAGGCCGTCAGCCCAATGTGGCGGATTGGTACACCAATAACGGCAGTCTTTATATGACATCACTGGCATTCCTTCCGCTGGGGCTTCCTGCCGCACATCCGTTCTGGACAGATGCCGCACAACCTTGCACACAAGCCAAGGCATGGGGCGGACAGCCTTTCCCGAAAGACCATCACTGGAGTGATGATATACGCACTTGGGATTTATTCTGATTGTTTTCAGATGCGAATGACGCAGAGGTGATACGAAGTTGTTTTTTATACTTATCCGTATCATCTGCGTTGTTCGTGTTTAAAAAATAAAAGCTTTGTGTCATCTGTATCTGAAAATGGCAAAAAGATAGTAGCTTTGTATCCATGAAAACAAAACTTCTCCCTATTCTGAGATATATAGTACTTGCATTGCTTCTTCTGTGCATTGTACTTTGCCGTTTTTTTCCCGTCATGGCCGAAGGGTATGCTCGTCATATTTATCCGTGGCTGTCGGCGGCGTTGTCCGCTATAGCTTCTGTTTTCCCTTTTTCTTTAGAGGAGGTGCTGGTGGTCGTAATCATTTTATGGATGATTATTTATCCTTTTCTTAAACGCCGGAAGAAGAAAAGCTGGAGATTCATTGTGGGCAGGGAAGTGGAGTTGCTGGCATGGGTCTATATCTGGTTTTATCTGGGGTGGGGTTTGAATTATTTCCGTTACGATATTTACTGGCGGATGGAGGTGGAACCTGCCGGTTACGATGAACAGGCATTCCGTCGTTTCCTTGCTTCCTATACAGATAGTCTGAATCAGTCCTATACGGCTGAGGTGAAAACGGATCCTGAAAGGATGCGGCAGGAGATAAAGGAGATTTACCGGCAGGTTCCGTCTATGTATGGTTTGGCTCTTCCCCAGGATTATCAGCATCCCAAGCAAGTGTGGTTCAATCCGCTTTATTCGGGTGTGGGAGTATTGGGATATATGGGACCTTTTTTTGCGGAGTCGCAATTGAATGAAGAATTGCTTCCTGTACAATTGCCATTTACGTATGCCCATGAACTGTCTCACCTGTTGGGGGTAAGTAATGAGGCGGAAGCGAATTATTGGGCTTACAGGGTTTGTCGCTCTTCAAAGCGGCCGGCGGTGCGTTATAGTGCCTATTTCGGTCTGTTGCCCTATGTGCTGGTCAATGCATCTTCTGTGTTGACGGAAGAGGAATTTCGTGAATGGATTAAGACGATCCGTCCCGAAGTGGTGAAGGATTATGAATATAAACGTATGTATTGGAATGAGCGTTATAGTACCCTGTTGGGTGAAGTGCAGAATAAAATTTATAACCTGTTTTTAAAGGGTAACAACATTCCTTCCGGTAGAAAGAATTATGCGGAAGTGATCGGGATACTGCTTTCTTTGGAAGAAAAATAGAAACAGAATGTTCAGGCTGGACTTGAATTCGATTGTGACAGTTATAACTTGATCCAAGAGTTCTATAACAAACGAGCTTTATATTGTTGCTCCACTGCTACCACTTTTCATCGGCATTTCAGCAGGAAGGGTGGTAGCAGTGGCAGCAGAAATATAAAACTCTAAAGAAGAACTGCTCAGGATGATTCCAAGCAATGATCAGAATCCGCCAGGGAGTCTACTGTTTCTGTTTCACATAATCCGAAGGCGACATTCCGTATTCGTCCTTGAAACATTGGCGGAAATAGGCCACACTGCTGAATCCTATCATATAGGCTATTTCTGAAATAGTATATTGTCCGGACATCAGCAGTTCCACTCCCTTGCGCATTTTTACCTTACGGATAAATTCGTTGGCGGACATATCTGTCAGTCCTTTTATCTTGCGGTAAAGGGTGGAGTGACTCATGCACATCTTGTCGGCAATGAAAGCGATATCCATCTTTTCCATTTCCAGATTCTCTTCGATTATTTGCGTGATTTTCTGCAGGAATTCATTATCCAGTTTGTTTAACGAACTCACGGCACTTTCCTGTTTGGGCTGCGTATCGGCCAGTGCCAGCAGAGAGGCTATTTTCTTACGGGTTTCCAACAGGTTGTTGATGCGACTGTGCAGCAGCTTGGCACTGAACGGTTTGGTAAGATAGGAATCTGCTCCGGATGCATATCCTTCTTCCTTGTCTTGTAAAGAATCTTTAGCCGTCAGTAAGATTACAGGGATATGGCTGGTGCGCATATCCTCTTTTATTCGCTTGCAAAGTTCGATACCGTCCATGACCGGCATCATGATATCACTGACAATGATGTTGGGAATTCGTGCCTGTGCCAGTTCCCAGCCTTCTTTACCATCCTTGGCAGTGATTACTTCATAGATATCTGTAAAAGAGCTCCGGATGTATTCCCGTATGTCGGCATTGTCCTCTACCACCAGTACAATGGGATGATTTTCGGTTGGTGTATCGGTAATGGTGGTTTCCTCTGCATCTATCGGCTTCTTTTCCATATCATGTTGGGCATGGATAGCGTTGGGATACGTATTCTCGGTGAGCAGGCGCAGCGTGAATGTGGTTCCCGTATCCACTGCGCTTTCTACTTTCAGGATTCCTTCGTGCAATTCGCTCAAACCTTTGACCAGAGCAAGCCCGATGCCCGAACCCGATGCCTGATATTTGCTTTTTGCCTGATAATAGCGATCGAAAATGTGTGGTAACGCTTCGGCGTCAATGCCATGGCCGGTATCACTGACACTGATTTCCGTGTATTTTATCTGGTTCTCTTCTACTGAACGGAGTGATAAGGTGATATCTCCCTCGGAAGTATATTTGGCAGCATTGCTCATCAGGTTGTCCAGTATGATGGTGATCATGTCCGCGTCATAGAAGATTTCCGTATCTTCTGTTTCGATATGAATGTGATAATTTACCTTGTTATTGGGATTCAACTCTTTGTAACGTAATCCCACTTCCTGTACCAATTGTCCCAGATCTCCCTTGGCCACAGATAATTTACGGTTCTGGGTCTCGGTCTTGCGGAATTCCAGTATGCGGTTTATCAGATTCAGCAGACGGGTGGCGCTATCATGAATGATGCTGATTTTGTTGGCGTGTTTGGGAGATAAGGTGGCATCACTCAACAGGTCTTCCAATGGACCTAGAATCAGCGTGAGCGGAGTACGCAGTTCATGGGTGATGTTGGTGTAGAAGCGCAGGCGTTCTTCATTCAGTTCTTGTTTGTTCAGACTTTGCTTGCGCTCCACTTCTAGTGAACTCTCTAAGTCCAGTTTACGTTTATAAAAACGGAGCAATGCATATAATGCGAAGATAAACAATATGACATAACCCAATTTGGCATACCAGGTAAGCCAAAGGGGAGGAGCAATTACCACTGTCAGTTGTGCTGCATTCTCGTTCCATTCCTGATTGCGAAATCGGGTTTTCACTTTAAACACATAGTTGCCGTGCGGTATGTTACGGAAGGTGACCTGATTATCTCCTTGGGTGCTGTACCATGCATTCTCAAGTCCTTCCAGCATATATGAAAATTCTACTTGTGAACTTTGTGTATAATCCAACACATTGAAAGATATGTTGAAAGTGTTTTGATTATAAGGTAGCTCAACAATTCTGTTACTGATTGGAACCGGTAACCGGGTATCCCTGCTTTCTGTCTGTTTATTATAGATAAAGAATTGGGTGATGGTAACAGGGGAAACTTCGCGTGGTGATGATAGTTCACGCGGATTGAAATAACATGCCCCGTTTTGGGAGCCGAAAAACAGAGTACCGTCTGGAGTGATGCAAGTGGAACCATCCATGAAATCACCCATAGGTATACCGTCATGATAATTATAATTGTAGAATCTTTTGTTTTTTTCATCTAGACGAGAAATGCCACCATTGGTGCTTATCCATATATAGCCGTCATGGTCTTCCTGTATGGCACGTACCTGTGTGTTTTCCAAACCTTCCTTTGCACCGAATGACACAAAGACATTAGGTTGACTTACATTTTTAAAAATAATAATACCTTCCCGGGTGGCAACAAGAATGCGTTTGCGAGAATCTTCCATCATATAATTCACGGCATTGGATGGAAATGAATGGTCTGTTGTGAAATTATAAAGCTTTTTATCATCTTCATCAAACACACATACTCCTTTGCCGAATGTTCCTACCCATAATTTCCCGTTTTTGTCCCGTATGATACCGTGTACCATAATATCGGGTAACTGGGCGTTTAATTCTTTCTCGTACGACAATTGGTTATTAAAATAAGAATAAATTCCCGTTTGGGTACCTATCCATATCTTGCCGTTTATATCCTCACTGAAGGAGCAGATATCGAGGAACTCCGAGCCTTTATCTCCTATCCGGGTGATACGTCCGTCTTTGGGAGTATAAAGCAATATGCCATTTTTATAAGTGCCTAGCCACAGTCGTTCTTGTTTGTCTTGGTAAATCACATTGATATGTGTTTGTGGGTGCAGCCGGCATTCGTGTAAAGAGAAGTTTTTGGTTTTCTTTCCTTTTTCATAAATTCCTAATTCACCTTCTCCTCCCAGCCATATTTGGTGATTATCTGCCCATAATCCCCATACTTGTTTATTATTGATCTTACCTTGTTTTTCAATAGTATAGGCAATGGTGTTGAATAATGGCTGTGCATAACTGATAAAATCCACTCCACCGCGGTAGTTGCCAATCCAAATATTTCCGAATGAATCTTGTATGATGCTTCGTGCATTGGGTCCGGATAATCCATGGTTGTCATTCGTTACCGTAATATTGGAGAATGTAATCTTTTCTGGAGATATAAATGTATTTTCCCTGAGATTGAGAATACTCACTCCTCCCATGTTGGTACATATCCATAGAGTGCCGTCTTTCATTTGTTTGATATCAAGAATCTGATCTGACAATAATGAGTTTTCATTTCCTTCTATGTGTTTGAATGTGATGAATTTTTCGCTTTGCGGATTGAAAAGTGCCAGACCGTTGTTGGTGCCTACCCATACATTCTTATTCTTGTCTATGCATAGAGCGCGTACTTCATTATCGGGAATGCTATAAGGATTATTGGGGTCATGCTGATAATTTTTTGCAGTACGGTCTTTAAGGGATACAATGCTTAATCCTCTGAGATGATGGCCAATGTACAGATTGCCGTTACCGTCTTCTTTTGATACCCAGTTATTACCTTCCAGACCTTTTACATTCTTAGAAGAATAGGGGGTAAACAGTTTGGTTTTCCGATCATAGTAATCAACTCCGAAATGATAATGTGTGATCCATAAGCCGCTGTCGGCAGCAACAGATAAGTCTGTGATATCATTACTGAGCATATAATTGCCCGTGGCAGGAATGCGTGATATGGTTTCTGTTTCATAATCAAAATAACAAAGTCCATCTCGTTGTGTGCCTATCCAGACTTTGTTTTCATAGGGGTCTGCAAGTACGACATTCAGTTCGTTACCACTCAATCCTGAATTATTCTTGGTATAGATGTTGAATTGACGTCCATCAAACCTGTTAAGACCAGATTCGGTTGCTATCCATAAGTAACCCTTTTTATCTTGAGTGACACTGACTACATAATTGCTGGACATACCGTCTTCCACTCCTAGGCGTTTGATAACATAAGGTTGTGCAGATGCATGGAACAGATAAATAAAACTTAATAATAATGAGATTGAAAATGAATATGTGTGTTTCATATAAAGGTACTTTTATGAGTACAAATATATAGTATTTTCTAAAATATTTCTGTTAATGTACATGACATATTCAGCATACGACAACTAAAAACTCGTTATGAACGATTTTTATATCCTTCTTGCTCAGTTTTTCTCTACTTGTCTTTTACAATATTTTTATATTTGTCTCGGGAAAATAAAACAGATTAAAAATTCTAATGCTTATGAAAACATAGACTTAGGTTCTTTGCAGGTTTGGTCCGGATGCCTTTATATACAATTCGGAGTTAGGAATGAGAGTTTATTACCTTAATTAAATCTAATTATAAAAGAAAGACGATGAAAGAAAATTCGTTTAAAAGAAATCGAAAGGCTATGATGGCTTTGCTGCTTTGCACAGGTTTCATTGTAACTCAGCCAATTAGTGTTATGGCTGAAGAGATTATGATTTTTGCTCAAACTGCTCAGCAACAAAAACAATCCGTTTCAGGAGTTATTAAAGATGCTACGGGGGAACCTGTAATTGGTGCTAGTGTGCTAGAGAAGGGGACTACGAATGGTACAATTACCGATTTTGATGGTAGATTTACGTTGAATGTAATTCCTGGCACTACACTAATAATCTCTTATATTGGTTATAAGACGATAGAAATGAAAACTGTAGCAGGACAACCAATAAATTTAACATTGATTGAGGACAGCGAAATGTTGGAAGAAGTGGTAGTGGTAGGTTACGGTACAATGCGTAAGAAAGACTTGACAGGTTCGGTAGTACAAATTAACCCTTCCAAGATTGCTGATCAAAATCCGACTTCTGTTCAAGATGTTTTGCGCGGTACACCAGGATTGCAAATAGGTTATGATGCATCGGCTAAAGGTAGTGATGCTTCTATTTTGCTACGTGGACAGAATTCTTTAGGTACCAATGCAAGCCCAATGATTGTATTGGACGGTATGGCTTTTTATGGTGAACTTTCTGAAATTAATCCTGATGATATTGCACAAATTGATGTGTTGAAGGATGCTTCTTCTGCTGCTATTTATGGTGCTAAAGCTGCTGCCGGTGTCATTATTATCACGACAAAGAAAGGTAAGGAGGGTAAGCCGGTTATTAATGTAGGTGCTAATCTTTCGGTTTCTAGAAAATCAGATTATCGCGATTATTTTGATGCGGCTGGTTATTTGAAATTTCATCAGGACTGGCGTAAAATGTATTATACGTATGGACAGGGTGAGGATGGTTTGTATGACTACTATCAAGCAAAAGATGGTAGTGGTAATTTGTTATATCCAGCTGGTTATTATGATGACCCCCGTACCTTGACAGAAGCAGAACAGAAAGCATGGGCTTCCAATATAGGTGTCAGTGGTATTGGTCTTAGTGAAGGTGAATCCATGCTTGGTCTGTTTGCCCGTCGTTTAGAATTCAATAATTCTCCGATGATGATGGAAAATTTTTTGAATGGTCGTATGGTTGATTGGAATGATGCTACTTTCCGCACTGGTTTCAATCAAGATTATAATGCAAGTATTTCGGGAGCTACTGAACGTGTGAATTATTACTTTTCATTAGGTTACATTAATAATGAAGGAGCTGTACAGGGTAATGAATACAATGCTTTCCGTTCTAACATGAAAATCAATGCGAAGATTACAGATTGGTTGGAGGTAGGAGCGAATGTTAATTTCCAGGACCGTTCGGATGGAGATATTCAAGTATCTCTTGGAAGTAATTATTGGGATAATAATATGTTGCGTAATTCTCCATATGCTTCCATGTATGATAACAATGGTAATTATGAGCAATATCCTATGTCTGGTTTGCCTACCAATGGTGGGTACAATTACTACTTTGATCGTCAGTATTACGATTTGGAAAAGGGGTATACCGTATTAAATACTATTTTTAATGCAAAAATTACTTTGCCAGCAGGTTTTTCTTATCAATTCAATATTGCTCCTCGTTATCAGTGGTTCTATGACCGTTATTGGATGTCTGCTGATTTGCCTAATGCATCTGCTGCTGATCGAGGTGTGAATCGTGGTTGGTCGAAAAATTTTGATTGGAATTTGAACAACACCATTACATGGGACAAGATATTTGGCGAGCATCATTTCACCGCAACCTTAGTACAAGAGGCTGAAGAACACCGATATTGGAGTGACAATGTTAATGCACGTAACATCACGCCGAGTGATGCTCTAGGTTTCCATTATACGCAAGGGGCTAACAAGACTCAGAGTGGCTTTAGTACTAATGATACTCATTATACTGCTGCTTCCTATTTGGGGCGTTTATTCTATAGCTTCAAGGATCGTTATATGTTTACAGGAACATTCCGTCGTGACGGTTATTCCGGTTTCGGTTCTAATAATCCTTGGGGTAACTTTGGATCTGTTGGGCTTAGCTGGGTATTCTCTGAAGAAAACTTTATGTCTGATGCTCACGATTGGATGGATATGGGTAAGTTGCGTTTGTCTTGGGGAACTAATGGTAACCGTGAATTTGGAGATGTTTACTCTACGTTGTCTAATTTGTCACTGGCAGGTGGAAGTATGGTATATTACCAAAATGGTAACTCGAACGTTGTCAATCCACTTTATATGAGTCGTTTGGCTGCACCTAATTTAGAATGGGAAAAGACTAAAGCGTGGAATATCGGTTTGGATTTTTCATTTTTGAATGGAAGACTTACTGCTAACATGGATTATTATTTGAAGAAAACAACAGACATGATAATGAGCCAGCGTTTGCCGAGTTTTTCTGGCTTCGGTTCCATCATGGCCAATTTGGGTGAAGTACAGAACCAAGGCTTTGAAATCGCTTTGAATTCTACAAATATTCAAAATAGGAATTTTACATGGAATACTTCCGTAGGATTTTCTATTAATAAGAATAAAATTAACCATATCTACTATGATTATGACGAGAATGGTGTAGAGAAGGATGATACCTCCAATGGTTGGTTCATCGGTCAGGCAATCGGTACTATATGGTATTATGAAACCGATGGAGTTTGGCAGAATACTCCTGAAGACATTGCTTCTGCTGCTTTGGTAGGGCAGAAACCGGGTGATCCGAAAGTGGTGAATCACTATACTGAAGATGACCGGATTTTGGAAGATGGTACTCGCATACCTGTCTACAATGATAATGATAAGGTTTATCAAGGGACTACAGCTCCTCCTGTTTACTGGAATTTACGTAACGATTTCACTTTGTGGAAGGATTTGACTCTTTCTGTTTCATTATACTCTTATATGGGACACAAGAGCCGTGCTGGTTATTGGTTGAATCAGGAGAACGGAGGGTCACAGGTAACTAACGGCTTTAATGTGGCAGCTCGTAAATATTGGACTCCTGATAATCCGACTAATGATTATTGTCGTTTGAATGCTGCAGGTCCCAATACGGGGCTGGCTAATGGTGTAGATAAAGTTTACAACCGTAGTTTCGTTCGTTTGGATGACATAACTTTGGGTTATACTTTGCCACAGAAATGGACTAGGAAATTTATGATAGACCGCATCCGTCTTACTGCAAGTTGTAAAAACGTCTGCACCTTTGATAATTGGGAATATGGTGATCCCGAAACTGGCGGATTGGCTACACGCACTTTTAACTTTGGTATTAATGTAACACTCTAATTTCTGAAAAATATTATGAAAACAAGCAATATGATATTTACAAAAGCATGTATGGTACTGGCTGCGACTGCTTTGGTGAACGTTAGCTGTACGGATGATTTTTTGAAACAGGACCCTTTATCGTTTTACAATCCCGAAAATACTTACACAACAGAATCTGGTTTGCAATCAGCCTTGGCTATGTGTGATTATGGCTTGAAAGAAATGCTGATGGACGGAAATAGTAACGTGATGCCTATGGCTTCCCTTTATTTCATGACAGATATTGGTCTGTATGGGAAAACCGATGCGGGCGATATGCAAGACGATTTTGCCAATAAGATAACTCCGACATCCGGTATGAAAGGTGGTGGGGATGAGAATGCTATGTCACGTTTCTGGGACCGCACATGGAATAGTGTGACTTTTGCAAATACTATTATCTCCAATGTAGGTAAAGTAGAAGGGTTGGATCCCACTTTGCGCGATGAATATTTAGGACGTGCTTACTTTCATCGCGCCTATGCCTACTATCACGGTGTATTATTGTTTGGCGATATACCTTTAATTACGAAGCTGATTGAAGTACCTAAACAAAACTATAAATCCACGAGTAAAGAGGCAATCTTCCAAATGTTGGTGCATGATTTGGAATTCGCTGTAAAACATGTGTCTCCACAGAAAGAGATCGGTTATATAGGTACTGTCAACCAAGAAGCATGTAAGCAATTGCTTATCAAGTGTTATTTAGTTGTAGGTGAATATCAGAAAGCTGAACAATTAGCTACCGATTTGATTAACAATCATGGTTTGGCTTTAATGAATGCTCCGTTTGGAACGAATGTTTCTTCTGGTAATCCGGAAACATGGCCGGTAGAACGTAATGTAATTTGGGATTTGCATCGTGGAGTAAATATAACTGATGCTTCTAATACGGAAATGATTATGCCTATTTTGAATTATTATGCTGAAGGTTTCATCTCCTATCCGCAGATGCGAGCTATGTGTGTGCATTGGAGTAATGGTATTATCCGTGATCCTCATAACTTAGGATCTCCAACTTATAATTATGCACGTACTGCTGGGGAATATGATGCGAAATTAGATTGGGTACGCGCTATGGGACGTGGTATTGGTTGTTTCCGCACTTCTTATCATTATAATCAGACCATTTGGAATTATGATGGTGAAACAGATTGGCAGGATATGCGTCATAATCGAGAAATAGGTAATTGGATGGAAATGACGGATCTTAAATACAATAATCCAAATTCTGCTTATTATGGGAAAAACATGATGCTTTATGCACCAGAAGATTATTATGATCCGGAATCAGGTGATTTGTTGGTGAGAAAAGGGGATTTGCTTTGTTCTGATACTATTCGTAGTTGGTTCCCGACCCCATTGTACAAAGTATATATACTTGATCAAAATGCTGAAGAAAATATGGGGGCTAATCAGTTTAATGGAGCAACCAAGGGCAATAGTGTGTCTAATGGTAATCTATACTTGTTCCGTTTGGCAGAAACTTACTTACTTCGCGCTGAGGCTAAGTTCTACCAAGGTAACCCGATTGGCGCTGCAGAGGATGTGAACGTAGTTCGTCGTCGTGCTAATGCCAAAAAGATGTTTACTACTGTAACTATCGGTGACATTGCTGATGAACGTGCTCGGGAATTGTATTTGGAAGAATGGAGACAGCCTGAATTGACTCGTATTTCTTGGTGTCTTGCTCGCAGTGGTCAGCCGGATGAATGGGGAGAAACTTATAATCTGTCTACTTGGGATAAGCAGAGTGGTACGGATTTGAATGGAGGAAGCTACTGGTATAAGCGTACTACGCGCTACAATATTTTCAATCATGGGCCTATTGTTTCCAACAAGGAATTGAATTATCAAGTAGATAAACGTAATCTGTTTTGGCCGATTCCCAACTCGGCTATTACTGCTAATACAGGTGCGCGGTTGCGGCAAAATTATGGATATGACGGCTATGATGAAGCGATTCCGATGTTTACTAATTGGGAAGAAGCAGTGGCTGATGAAGAATTGACAAAATAATGATAGTTTTCAACAGGCGTTGTTGATACTGATAAAGCAAGTCTGATTAACTTGCGAATTAGATTATAGGAGGACTACGGCTTGAAGTGATTTTAACCCGTAGTCCGTTTTTATCCCTTTTAAGTAGAGGAATATAAAATTTCGGAATTCACTATAGAAAAATCGTTCATGCTTAATTTTTCTACTACTCTTGATTATTTTTTAGCCTTTTTTATTCTTTTAAAGCTTTAAGTTTGCAATGTGAAAAATAGATAAAACGAACTTTAAATATAATGCTTATGAGGAATAAATCTGCTCCCGATTAATATTGGGAATGTGACAAAATTCAGCCCAAGGAGTTTCTAATCACAACTCTATTCGGATAATATTATTACCTATAATCTAATTTAATAAGAAAAACGATGAAATCGAACTCGTTCTTAAGAAATCGAAAGGCTTTGACTGCCTTATTGCTTTGTACAGGTTTCGTTGCGACCCAGCCGTTCAGTGTGATGGCTGAAGAAATTGTGACTGCCGTACAAACTGTCCAGCAACAGAAACAATCCGTTTCAGGTACTATTAAAGATCCGGCAGGGGAACCGGTTATTGGTGCCAGTATTTTAGAGAAAGGTACTACCAATGGTACAATTACTGATTTCGATGGTAATTTTACATTGAATGTGGCTCCAGGAGCTACATTGGTTATTTCTTATATAGGATATAAGAATCAAGAAATGAAAGTTATTCCGGGAAAATCACTTAACATTATTTTGCAAGAGGATACAGAAACGTTGGAGGAAGTGGTGGTAGTCGGTTATGGTGTGCAGAAGAAATCAGATGTGACCGGTTCTGTTACTTCAGTAGGGAAGGAGCGTCTGGGAAAACTTCCTGTGACGAATGTATTACAAGCTGTTCAAGGTGCGGCAGCAGGTGTTACTATTACACAAACATCTTCCATTCCGGGCGATGCGCCGGATGCTTTGGTGCGTGGCCAGAATTCCATCAATGCTAATTCCGGGCCATATATTGTTGTGGATGGTGTGCCTATCAGCAAGTCGGGAGGTACATTGAATGATATCAATCCGAATGATATTGAATCTATGGAAATTTTGAAGGATGCTTCGGCCACTGCCATTTATGGTACAAACGGTGCGAATGGTGTTATTTTGATTACTACTAAGCGTGGTACTTCCGGCAAGCCGACCATTCGTTATAACGGATATTTCGGGGTGGAGGATTTTTCTCATAAACTAGATTTCTGTGATGGTTCGCAAATCACTCAACGTTATAGAGATTATGTGTCACAGAATCCCGGAGAAACCATGTACAATGACTATGTGAAGAATGCATACGAAGCAGAAAATCAGGCCAATGGTATAGAGAACGATTGGATTGACGCTGTATCGCAAACAGGTATCATCCAAGACCATAACGTAAGTATCGGCGGTGGGGCGGATAATGTGAAGTATTACGTTTCTGCCGACTATATGAGTCAGAAAGGTGTGTTGAAAGGGTTCAATTACAAACGTTACTCCATTCGTACCAACATTGATATGAGTGTGACTGATTATATGAAGGTAGGGACTAATTCATATATAGTATCTCATAACCGTGACGGTGGGCGTGTTAACTTTCTGATGGCTGAGGCTATGTCTCCTTATGCAAAAATGTATGAAGAAGACGGCAGCTATTGCATCAATCCGATGTACAGTGAAACTTTGTTTACCAATCCGTTGATGTGGACTACTACTAATCCCGAACGCCGTCAGTGGAATATTAATATAAACGGTTATGCCGAAATTGATTTCGAAAAATTGATTTCTCCTCTTAAAGGACTGACTTATAAATTCAATGGTGGTTATGCATATATGCCCAAACGTTATAATAATTATGAAGGTAAGTCGGTAAATAATCAGACTGGTTATGCTGAAATAAAGAATGAAGAAACACAAAGTTATACCATAGAGAATATCCTTGCTTATAATCGTGATTTTGGAAAGCATCATTTGGATTTGACAGCTTTGTATGCCGCTTCACGTAAGAAATATCAACGTTCGCAAGCTATGGCCAGCAAATTTATTAATGACGACCAGCAGTGGCATAACATGGGTAGTGCGGAAACACCTAGCGTAGCTTCATATACCGACCTTTATACTACTGTTTCACAAATGGGACGAATTAATTATTCTTATGACAGCCGTTACTTGTTTACATTTACAGTGCGTCGGGACGGTTCTTCTGTTTTCGGTGATAATAACAAATACGGTGTATTCCCTTCTGTCGCTTTAGGTTGGAATATTGCCCGTGAATCATTTATGGAATCTTCCAGTAATTGGTTGAATACATTAAAGCTGCGTGCGTCTTATGGTAAAGCGGGTAACGAGGCCATCGGAGTATATCAGTCACGTGTGAAGATGGATTCGGGCATGTTGGCTTTAGGCGGAGCTTCGAATGCAGGTTTATGGCCCAATGATTTGATGGGGAATGCGGATCTGACTTGGGAAACCACAAAGAGTTTCAATGTCGGTCTGGACTTCGGACTTTGGAATAACCGTTTGACAGGTAATATTGATGTCTATTTCTCAAAGACCAACGATTTGCTTCTGAAACGTAATTTACCTAAAGTAACTGGTTACAACACCGTGTACTCCAATATGGGTGAAACAGCTAATAAAGGTGTGGAATTGACATTGAATTCTCGTAATATTGTTTCAGGCGACTTTACATGGAGTTCCAATTTGGTCTTTTCATGGAATAAGAATGAGATAAAGGACCTTTATGGGGACGGCCAGAATGACTTGGGTAACCGTTGGTTCCTTGGACATCCGATAGGCGTGATTTATGATTATACAATGGTTGGAATCTGGCAGGAAGATGAGATAGCCCGTGGCGACCATTTGAATTGGGACCCGATTGCAGAAGCTGGTGATGTGAAGTTGGCGGATATCAGTGGCCCTGACGGAGTACCTGATGGCAAGATTGATGACAATGACCGTACCATCAAAGGGCAGACAACACCGAAATGGATTGGTGGTCTGACGAATACGTTCACTTATAAGGATTTTACATTGAGTATCTTTATCCAGACTACACAAGGATTGAAAAAGAACAATTCATTGATCGGTATGGCAGGTGATGAAATGGGACGTCGTAATACCACTACTGAAATAGGTTATTGGACTCCGGAAAACAAGAGTAACGAATGGCGTTCATTGCGTAAGAACTCAAACAAACATGGATATGGTTTCCCTTGTGATGCCAGTTATACACGTATCAAAGACATCACATTAAGTTATACTTTCCCACAGCGCATGATTCAGAAGATGGGTATCGGTGGTTTGCAGCTTTATGTGAGCGGACGTAACCTGTTTACTTTCACGGATTGGGTAGGTTGGGATCCTGAAGCTCGTCAGGTAGCTCGTGGTAATAGTTCATGGGATAGTACAAGAGGTGAAACTGTATATGACAGCAGTAACTACCCGATGACTAAGAGTTGTGTATTTGGAGTTAATTTAACATTCTAAAAACGAAGAACTATGAAATTTAGAAATATATTATTAACAACTTTTGCTGCATCGGCATTTGTTATTGGGACTACATCATGCAGCGATAGTTTTCTGGATGAGAAAATGTACTCTAGTTATGGTCCGGAAGTATCAGATGTAAATGCGAAATTGGTAGGTCTGCACCGTCAATATGCTGCTATATGGGGAATGTCCAGTCAGCAGGGATTTGTAGGATGCTGGCAGGTAGGTACGGATGTAGGTGCTCCCGGTGACACTCAGGGGGTAGAGGTTCCTTTTTACAGATATCAGGAATTGAATGCAGAGAATGCAGGGGTAAGTTTCCTTTGGGAAAAATTATATGAGCTCATTAATAGTGCGAATCAGATTATCGCTTCACAAGCTGAAGGCGGTGATGCGGCGGCAACAGCCGAAGCCATGTTCTTTCGTGCTTATGCATACAATATGTTGGTGACATTATGGGGAGATGTACCTTTGGTGACAGAATCTACTAGTATTCCGCGTACAGATTATACCCGTAATGCGGTTGCCGAGGTGGATGGAGTCATTGATTCTGACTTGGTTTATGCCATGTCTAATCTTCCGGTAGTGGGAGCTGCCAAAAATGAAAGCCGTATAAATCAGGACATGGCAAGACAGTTGGCAGGAGAAGCCTATCTTCGGATGGGTATGCGTGATGCTTCCTATTTCAAGAAGGCGGAAGATGTGGTGACGCCTATTATAACAGGTGGTAAATATGAACTGATTTCAGCAAGATATGGTAAATATGCGGCCGAGCCGGGTGATTATTATCATGATATGTTCCGTTGGGGGAATCAGCGTCGTTCACAGGGGAATATGGAGGCTATCTGGACTTTCGAAATGGAGTATAACCGTGATGTGAATGGCGGTACGATTGACAATCCGCAACAACGTCGTAACTGGGTTCCTGCTTTCCATAAACTGGATGGTATGGTGAATGCGGATTCCATAGGCGGTCGTGGTAATGGCCGTTTGCGTATCAGCAATTTTGTGAAATACGGATTGTATGAGAAAGGTGATATCCGTAATTCTAATTATAATATCCGTCGTGTAATGTGGTATAACAAGCCCGGTTTTTCAAAAGAAGTTGGTATTGATGCTAAAGGGTTCTTGGTGGATAAAGACAAAGGTGTAAGAAATGTGACATTAAAAACGGGCGACCAGGTCATCCCTCACGAGGGAGATTCATTGAACGTATTTTATCCTCATCCCACTAAATGGGGGGCTTATGATGAAACCGATGATTTTGGTTATGCTGTAGTGAAGGACTGGCCTGTGATGCGTTTGGGAGAAACTTACTTGCTTCGTGCAGAGGCTCGTTTCCGTCAGGGGAATACACAGGGGGCGGCTGATGACATCAATGTGTTGCGCGACCGTGCCTTTAAAGACTATCGTGCGGTGGCTCCGGGTGCTGGTAAAGTAACGGCTGATCAGATTGACATTGACTTCATTTTGGATGAACGTGCCCGTGAATTGATTAGTGAGGAGAACCGTCGTATGACTTTAGTTCGGACCAATACGTTGGCCGAACGTATCAAACTGAATGGGGATGTGGAACCTGCTGCACCAAGCAATAAGGTGATTACAGGTTTTGATGCCAATATCCATACACTGCTTCCGATACCTCTCACCGAGATTCAATTGAACAAAGATGGAAATTTGAAACAGAATCCAGGTTATTGATTCTGTCGGATATAAGTAAGATATATATAAAATATTGAAAGAGCATGAAGGGCATATCTCTCAAAGAGAATGCCCTCATTTTATTTCCTCCAGTTTGGGAAATTCGACGTGATTTATTTCTTTAGAAAGAATAAAAAGCGACTTTTGGCTGATTTCTGTCCCATTTTGCACGAATTATACCCCCTTTTTTATTAGCAGAATATGTATTTTTGAAGAATAAAAAACAGCTGTATCGGGTTGGGACTCGATGACAGGTAATGAATAACCCCATAAAATACTATGATGCGACTTTTATTATCCCTTTTATTGCTTTTGTCATTCTTGCAGATGAATGCACAGACTTATCCTAAAGTGATTCTTCCGGGTGATTATCCTGACCCTTCCATTATGCGTGACGGCAAGGATTACTACATGACTCATTCTCCTTTCTATTACGCTCCCGGATTCTTAATCTGGCACTCGCAGGATTTAATGAACTGGGAGCCGTTATGTCGTGTCATGCCTCAATATGAAGGTTCTGCCATGGCGCCTGATTTGTTGAAATACAAGGATACTTATTACATCTATTATCCTGCCGCAGGAACCAATTGGGTGATGTGGGCGAAAAACATCCGTGGTCCGTGGAGCCGCCCCGTTGACTTGAAGGTGGGAGGGATTGACCCCGGTCATGTGGTGGATAAGGAGGGTAACCGCTATCTTTATTTGGATAAAGGGGAAATGATCCGATTGACAGAGGACGGACTTGCCACCGTCGGGGAAAAGAAGAAAGTATATGACGGATGGAAATATCCTGACCATTGGGATACGGAATGTATGTGTCTGGAGTCCCCGAAACTGAATGAACACAACGGATATTATTATCTTACTTCCGCCCAAGGAGGGACTGCGGGACCCGCAACGAGCCACATGGTTGTGTCCGCCCGTTCAAAAAGTGTGATCGGCCCCTGGGAGAATTCACCTTACAATCCCATTGTGCATACATATAGTGTAACGGATAGTTGGTGGTCTAAAGGCCACGGCACGTTGATAGATGATGTGAACGGCAACTGGTGGATCGTTTATCATGCGTATGCCAATGACTATCACACGTTGGGACGCTCCACCCTGATTGAACCGGTAGAATGGACGGAGGATGGCTGGTACCGTACCGTATCTGCCGCTACCCCTGTCACTCCGGAGCAGGAAATCAAACATGGATTGGAACTGTCCGATGATTTCAAAGGTCCTCAATTGGGACTTCAGTGGACTTTCTGGAAAGAATATGCTCCTCAATCCCTGACTTTCAAGGAGGATATCTTATGGATGAAAGCCAAAGGCCGGACTCCTGCTGACGGACGGGTGTTGCTGACCACCGCTGAAGACAAGAATTACGAAACACAAGTGGAAATCCGGACAGGGAATGGAAATGTGGCCGGGCTTATCCTGTATTATAATGAAAAGGCTTACGCCGGAGTCGTTTCCGATGGAAAGACATTCTATATTTACCGGGATGCGGAGCACAAGACGGAACTTCCCAACCGCATTGGGAAACATTTCTTTGCCAGACTGCACAATTGCGGTAACCGTCTGTCCGTCGAGGTGAGTAAGGATGGGAAAGAATGGACTCTTCTAACTGGTGATATGGATGTTTCCTCCTTGCATCACAATAATTATGGCGGTTTTTATGCTTTGCGTGTCGGTCTGTTTTCTGCCGGAAAAGGAAGTGCGGGTTTCAGCCGCTTCCGTTATCGGAATGCGGTTCCGCAAGAGAAAGATATGAGCGCCTATCTGATGGTCTTCCACAAAGACGAGGACCATGGACTTCACATGGCAATCAGTCCCGACGGCTACACTTTTACCGCCTTGAACGAAGGAAAGCCCGTCATAGCCGGAGATACGATAGCCGAACAGAAAGGTATCCGCGATCCGCATATCTTCCGCGGTCCGGATGGAGCATTCTATCTGTCGATGACCGATTTGCATATTTATGCGCAGCGTGACGGATATCGTGATACAGAGTGGGAACGCGACGGAAAAGAGTACGGATGGGGTAACAACCGGGGGCTGGTATTGATGAAATCCTGGGATCTGATTCACTGGAAGCGTACCAATCTGCGCTTTGACAAGTTGTCTGCCGTTTTTAGTGAGATTGGTTGTGCCTGGGCTCCCGAAGTGACCTATGATGATAAAAAAGGAAAGCTGATGATGTACTTCACCATGCGCTTCAAGAATGAGGCGAACAAGCTTTACTATGTATATGTCAATGACGACTTTGACAGGTTGGAGACTTTACCCCAGCTTCTGTTTCAATACCCCGACGAGAAGATCTCTGCTATTGATGCGGATATTACCCGTATAGGAGATAAGTATCACATGTTTTACGTTTCACACGACGGGGGAGCTGGTATCAAGCAGGCTGTTTCGGACAGGGTAAACAGTGATTACGAGTATAATGCCCGTTGGTATGATCCTGAACCCACGGCGTGCGAAGCTCCGAACTTGTGGAAACGCATCGGTGAGGATAGATGGGTGTTGATGTATGATGTGTACGGGCAGAAGGTTCATAATTTCGGATTCAGTGAAACTTCCGACTTCGTACATTTCACTTCTTTGGGACAGTTTAACCAAGGAGTAATGAGGACTACTAACTTCACTTCTCCCAAACATGGGGCAATCATTCATCTTACCCGCCAGGAAGCGGAACGCCTGGCAGAACATTGGGGGATGTCTTACGATGCTTTGCTTCCATCTGAATAAGAAACATTTTATATAAAAATAATTTATGATGAGTAAACTGAGAAACAGCTTGTGTGAGTTGTGCACAGCTTTGATTTTCCTTTGCGGATGCAGCAATGAACCGTTGCAACCCATTCGTTCAGGCGAGATGTGGCCTGATAACAACGGAGAGCATATCAATGCCCATGGGGGCGGAGTAATGTACTATGACGGAACATACTACTGGTTCGGCGAGAATAAATGTGATACTACCAGCAGTGCCATGGTGGGAGTAATGTGTTATTCTTCTCGGAATCTTACTGACTGGAAGAACGAAGGCGTAGCGCTTTCTGTTGTTGATAACGACAGCAGCGACATAGCGCGTGGATGTATATTGGAACGTCCTAAAGTGATATATAATGCGAAAACAGGGAAGTTTGTGATGTGGTTCCATCTGGAATTGAAAGGAAAAGGTTATGCAGCCGCCCGTGCCGGGGTGGCAGTCAGTGATACCCCTGCCGGTCCTTACCGTTTCATCCGTTCGGGACGTGTCAATGCTGGTAAGCTGCCTGTTAATATGGACGGGCAGGCTGTTGCAGTGCTGGATACTCTGAATGCCAAGAATTATGAGAAATGGTGGACTCCCGAATGGACGGATGCTGTGAACAAAGGCTTGATAGTAAAGCGTGATTTGGATGGCGGACAGATGTCTCGCGATATGACCCTTTATGTAGATGAGGATGGTAAAGCCTACCATATTTACTCTTCTGAAGAAAACCTTACACTTCAAATAGCGGAATTGAGTGATGACTATCTTTCACACACAGGGAATTATGTGCGTGTGGCTCCGGCAGGACACAATGAGGCACCTGCTATCTTCAAAAAAGACGGAACCTACTGGATGATCACTTCCGGTTGTACCGGTTGGGCTCCCAATGAGGCCCGTATGTTCTCGTCTTCTTCCATCTTCGGACCATGGTCTCAGCATCCCAACCCTTGTGTGGGACCGAAGTCGGAACTTACGTTCGGTGGACAGAGCACTTATATTCTGAAGGTGGAGGGGAAGAAAGATGCTTTTATATTTATGGCAGATATCTGGCGTCCGGAGCATCCCAGTGATGCCCGTTACATTTGGTTACCTGTTCAATTTAAGGAAGGAGTTCCATACGTGGAGTGGATGGACAACTGGACACTGGATTTCTTTCAGTAATCCCTGTTGAAAATAGTCCTGAAGGATGGAAAATAGTGCAATAGTCTGTTCTTGACCGATTATTGCATCCATCTTGCTCGATTTTACCTCTATGGTTGTCAATTAGATTTTTTATCTTTGCTATCGGTAAAAAGAGATAATAGGTATTAAAGATAGGGTTTTAGGAAGAAGGTTAACATACTGTGATGTGATAATAGAATTTTAGGTTAGGTTAAGTTAGAATTGAAGGCATATTTCGTGAGGAAATGTGCCTTTCTGTTTTCATAGCCCTTCTAGGTTCGTATATTTGTAATGTTGAATTTGTGAAACTTAAAATAGAATATGCATGAAAAAGATTGGATTGTTTTTATTGTTAGGTGTTTCTCTTTCATGGTTGGTGTCTGCTTGCCAAGGACGTCAGCTGGAAGTGCGGAAGGAAGTGCCTTTGGATTCTATTGTGCTGAGTGACCCTTGCATTCTAGCAGACAGGAAGACGGCTATGTATTATATGACTGGAACCGGAGGTATGCTTTGGAAAAGCAAGGATTTGAAACTTTGGGAAGGACCGTTCCATGTGGCAAAGACTGACTCTAACTCATGGATGGGACCTGATCCCATGGTCTGGGCCGCTGAGTTGCATCCATATAAAGGCAAGTATTATTATTTTGCCACTTTCACCAATCAGGCGGTGAAGATTGATACGGTACAAGGGAATGTAATAGAGCGTCGTGCCAGCCATGTTTTGGTAAGCGATAAGCCGGACGGACCTTACGTTCCGATGAAGGACTCTACTTATTTGCCTGCTGATAAACCGACCTTGGACGGAACTTTTTGGGTGGATAAAGACGGAAAGCCTTATATGGTATATTGTTATGAATGGTTGCAAGCCTTGGATGGTACGATAGAGAAAATAGAACTGAAGCCTGACTTAAGTGGAACCATAGGCGAAGGGAAATTACTGTTCCGTGCCAGCGAATCGCCGTGGAGCCGTGAAAAAGATGTGGATGGCAAGGATAAACCGAATAAAGTCACTGACGGTCCGTATCTGTTCCGTACAGGAACAGGTAGACTTGGTATGATTTGGACTAGTTGGATTTATAATGTGTACACTCAGGGAGTGGCTTATTCTGAAAGCGGAACCTTGGATGGACCATGGATACAGGAGAAAGACCCGATTACTCCTCCCGATTTCGGTCATGGGATGTTGTTTCAGACCTTGGACGGTAAATGGTTGATGTCTGTACATCGTCATAAGGATGTAAACGGACGTTATATTCGTATTCCTCGCTTGTTTGAAGTCGATTTTTCCGGAGATAAATTGATGGTGGGAAAACCATATATTCCTTGAAAGTGCTTTATCTTTTTTCGAGAGGAAAGGTAATTACTTTTGCCTTCAATGAAAAGAGATGTGTAGAAAGAGTTGGAGGGACAGCTTTATGAGCCTGTCCCTCCAAATAAATGGCCGGGTTAATCCCAACCCGGATTCTGTTTCAGTGCACCCTGAGCCAGGTCTACCTCTTCCAAGGGGATAGCCCACAGATAGTCACGGTTGGCATTGAATTTGCGGGTTTCAATAAAAATGCTTTCTCCTTTTGCATTTATCCCGTATACTGGTTTAGTAACATCCTTTTCGGTTGTTTTATAGCTACGGGTATCAAACAGGTGCATTCCCTCGAAAGCAAATTCCAAACGACGTTCCAAACGGATAGCTTCGCGCATTTGGTCTTTGGACAAGCCGGAGGGCAGAGGAGGAAGACCTACGCTGGGACGCTGACGGATTTGATTGACCGCATCATATACTTCCGTATCCGGAGCAGACAGATTTTCGTTACGAGCCTCGGCGAAAGTTAGCAGCACTTCTGCATAGCGGATATAGATAAAGTTGGTCCAGTCGTAATTATTGATACCGTCATTGTCCGGATTGATATACTTTTTCATGCTATATCCTGTACGGGTATGGCTGCCATCTCCCATATTGTTCAGGTTGAAAGTCTTTCCTGCTATTTGCGAACCGTTCCACAGTACGGAGAAGCCTAGACGGGGGTCACGGTCGGCAAAAGGATCTTCCGGATTATAGAAAGGAGACTCTCTGATTGATTTGCCATCCTTACATGGATAGGAGTCTATCAAGTCTTGAGTAGGTGATAAAGCTTCCCACCCTCCCATCATGACGGGAGCGAAGAACTGTCCTATATAACTGCCTTCATTGGAGTTTTTCGGGTTTTCCAGATATTCGCGATCAAAGATGATTTCATTACATAACTCTGCTACAGGTTGGAACAAGTCACCATAGTTATCATACAGTCCATACACATTCATGCCCATTACTTTGCGTGCGGCGGCTTCCGCCACATCATATTTGTGTGCGTAGAAAGCAACTCTGGCTTTCAGTGCGTAGCAGGCTCCGGCACTCGGTTTTCCGTGGTCACTGTTGCTGCGGATATCGGGCAAGCTGGCTGCTGCTTTATCCAATAATCCTACTATATGATTATAAGTCTCCTCTTCAGAACTGCGTGAAGGAAGTTTCTCGTTCAGTTCCAACGGATGATCCAGCAGGGAGGCGCCACCCATATATTTTAATATGTTAGCGTATGAGAAAGCTTCGAGAAACTGTACTTCGGCTGTCAGTTGCGCTTTTTCTTTTTCATCCATCGGCACATCGCCTATATGCTCGTAAAATACCAGGCATCTGCGGATGCATTGATAGGCATTTTTCCATAATTGTAGGAAATGTGGATTGCTGGAAGTAGCCGTACCAGCAGACAACTGCCCCTGTTCGGCTGTGACATGTACCGGAATAGCATTGTCGGTGTAGCAATCTGTCATGATAGTATGGTTCTCCGGTTCTATCAGATACAGATAGATTCCGGTTGCGAATTTCTGGGCATCTTCTGCGTTTTTCCAGAAAGATGCGTCGGATAATTGGTCTTTTGGATTTCTGTCCAGAAAACTGTCATTGCAAGAGCTCAGACCAAGGCCACATGCCAATATTAATCCTATAAAGTTATATTTTAGTTTCATAGTTGTCAGTGTTTAGAATGTTACATTCAGACCGAATGAATAATTTCGGGTCAATGGATAATAGTTGCCGCTGATGGCTTCGGGGTCTACACCGTCGAAGCCGGAAATCATAAAGAGATTGTCGATACTGCAATACACTCTCAGACGGCTGATTCCGTATTTGGATATCAGCTGTTTGGGCAGGCTGTAACCTACTTGCAGGTTTCTCAGCTTGGCATAAGAGGCATCCTGCATCCAGAAACTGGAAGTCACGCGGTTTTTGGAGTCACTCATGGACAATCGGGGATAAGTGGCATTCGGGTTTTCCGGAGTCCAACGGTCCAGATGCTGTTCCGTTACTTTACCGCCATTGTAGAAGGCGTATCTGATTTCGGCTACAGGAGCGCTCTTTACATCAGCCGCACCTTGCAGCAGTGCACTTAGGTCGAAATCTTTATATTGAACTGAAAGATTCAGACCGAAGTTGATTTTCGGAAAGTAGGAACCCAATACTTGCCGGTCTTTGCTGTCTACCACTTTGTCCCCGTTCAGGTCGCGGTATTTTAAGTCACCCGGAACCGGAGTACCCATGCTCTGTGTAGGATGATTCTTGATCTCTTCTTCGTTTTGGAAGATGCCGTCGCATACGTAGCCGTAATATGCCCACAGTGGATCGCCTACAGATTGTCCTGGTGTGTCACCGCCTTTCAAATCTATAATTTTGGTAGTTACATAACTGAAATTGGCTCCGATAGAATAGCTCCAATCATTGATACGGTTGTTATGTCCTAGTTGCAGTTCGATACCAGTATTGCGCACTACGCCGGCGTTTTGCATCGGAGCACTGACTCCCATCATGTTGGGAACGGGAAGTTGCAGTAATATGTCCCGTGTTTCCTTGCGGAACCAGTCTGCGCCCAAGGTCAGTTTATTGCTCCAAAAAGCGGCGTCCACACCTACGTTCCATTGGTCTGTTTTTTCCCACGTAATGTCTTGGTTGGCCATCGGGCTGGAAATGGAGATACCTGGAGTCAAAGTGTTTCCGAAACTGTAGTCATAACCGAATAGATAGGTGTTCTGGTACGGATAATAGTTGGAACTGTTGTCTGAGTTTACGGTTTCCTGATTACCCAGCAATCCCCATGATGCACGTAGTTTCAAATTATCCACCCAATCAACTTTGAAGAACTCTTCTTCTGAGATTCTCCATCCGATGGAGAAAGAGGGAAATGCGCCGAAGCGGTTGTTCTTAGGGAAGCGTGAAGTACCGTCATAACGCAGGTTGGCTTCCAGTAGATAACGGTTATCGTATGAATAATTCACGCGTCCGAAAACTGAGCGAAGAGCGTATTCTATTTCTGTACCGTATGTTGTCTGTCCCGTCACTTCGCCGGCGTTGATCTGGTCCAGCGAATTGGAGTTGGGCAGGTTCTTACGGTAAGCTTGCAGGTAGCGTGTCTGTTTATAAATTTGTGAATAACCCAGTAAAGCTCCTACAGTGTGTTTACCGAAGGTTTTGTTATAGTCCAGATAAGCTTGCAGGTTTAGTTCCATACTTTTGATATCATACTCTGTGATGGAGTTGGTGGTTTTCTTTACCGGAGTGTCTGAACCTGCTTGATAGAATGTCATGGTATTGACGTGGGTGGGATTGTCGGTCAGGTTGAAAGTCGAAGCGGCAATCCCTCTCAGTTTCAGTCCGTCTATAATGTCTAGTTCCATTCCTACGTTACCTTGAAAATTGCTGTTTGTTTCTTTGTAGGTTCCTCCTTCACGTGCATAGGCTACGGAGTTGTGCTCGTTTTTGAACAAAGCATAGTTGCCGTTGCTCAGTTGGATGGGAGTAACCGGAGTTTCACGGAAAGCATAGTGCATCAGGTTACTGATACCTGCTGCTGGAGCAGTCATATTACTGCGGTATACTGCCATATTTGTAGTCAATTTCAGACGACTGTTTATCTGAGCGTCAATGTTGGCGCGTACATTGAACTTGTTGTAGTTAGTATTGACTATCAATCCGTCTTTATCGTGATAGTTGAATGCCAGCGAGTAAGTTACTTTGTCTCCACCGCCTTTGATACTCAAATGATGGTTGTTGAACAGGCCGTTTTCACTTAGTAGTGTACCCAGCCAGTCGGAATTGGGATAAAAGTCGGGATCACTTCCGTCTTTGAACTTTTGCAAGGCTGTTTCGTCATACGGACCTTTCAAACCGTCATTGGTGTAAGCTTCATTCATCAGCACTGCATAATTGTAAGAATCCAAAAAAATGGGCATACGTGAGGCACTTTGCCAGCCTGCATATCCATCGTAAGATACAATGGCACGTCCTTTGGTTCCCTTTTTGGTTGTGATAAGAATAACACCATTGGCAGCACGTACACCATAAATGGCTGAGGCGGCTGCATCTTTTAATATAGAGATGTTTTCAATATCGTTGGGGTCCACGCTACTCATGGTAGACTCTACTCCATCCACCACAACCATGGCACTGGCATCTCCCATGGTTCCTAGACCACGTACACGCAGTACTCCGGCATCAGCTCCTGGCTGACCGGTATTTTGGATAATGGTGACACCCGGCATTTGTCCTGCCAGCATGTTGGTGACATTGGCACTAGTGCGGTTGACTAGTTTATCGGATGAGATGGTTGCCACAGAACCTGTCAGGTTTACTTTTTTTTGAGTACCGTATCCCACTACTACCACTTCATCTAAAGATTCAGTATCTTCTTTCAAGATAATGGTGTAACTGTTGCTGTTACTTACGGTAATTTGTTGGTCGTTGTAACCGATATACGAAACTTTCAGTTTAGCCCCTACGGATACATTCAACGTGAATTTGCCATCCACATCTGTAATGGTACCGTTGGTGCTTCCCACTTGTACTACATTGGCACCGATTACAGGATCTCCGTTTGCATCTTTTACGATACCCGTAATTTGTTTAACATGCTGTTGTACGATGGCAGTTGACAGCGAAGCCCACAAAGGCATTGGGAAAGCCATTCCGGCAAATAGTGTAAGACATGCGTAAAAAGAGGCTTTTTTCAGAATTACATGTGTCTTTACACAATTTTCCCTTGTTTTTTGGTAGAATTGCATAGATTAATAAGGTTAAATTAGTAAATAGTTTGGTTTAGGGATTTTATTCCCTTTCTATTTCGGTCGCTGCAAATGTATTATTTTATAATAATATAATGCTATCTTTTCTTTTCTTTTTTTTTGTTATTCTTAATAAATTACAAGTTATGAAACACTCATGGTGGCGCTTTTAAGAGAGAATGCATGTTATTTTGTACGTTCTTTATAAATGGAATATCGCATATTGCTCAAAAAAACAAATAACATGATTCAGTGGGATAAAGATGTTAAATATCAGTTTCAAGGATCATTTTTCCTAATCGGTTTATGAAAGGCTCTTCCTTTCCCCTCCTTTTTCTTGTTAAGTAGCCATTCACAATAATTTCATCTATTCACAAATCTCCTTATCATCTTTCTCATCCGGATAGTCACTTTCATGTAGCAAAACAAGTAAGTGTACTTACTTCGTCATTTAAGTATACTTACTTGTTTTATGAAATGCACTTACTTTTTGGGACTTCAATATGAGTGAAATTTATGCCGGTATATGTTTTTTATATACTTCAAAGACAAAACGTATTTCATCGTAAGAAGCATATTCGCCTAACTTTTCTTTTATTTCCTTCACTCCTTGTGGCAGAGAGGGGAGTTTCTGGAGATGAGCTGTAATATAATTTATTTTTTCTTGGTCGACTAATTCTTGTAGTTTGATATCTCCAGTCTGGACATAGTGTAAAAGGTGGTTGCTGATGGTACCGGTAGTCAATTCCCGGAATTCAGCGATTTCCTTTACCTTCATCCCTTCTTTAAATAATCTGAAACTGACCTTTTTGGTGTCTTCTTTATTTTTTTTATTTTCCCGGGGGACAAATACGGTTCTTATTTCAGGGCGTTGCAGATTTTGTTCTTTCATATAATTCCGGATAATTTCCAGAAGTTCCAAACCATAATTCTCTACCCCCTTATGTCCGAAATAAGGGACAGCTTCCAATGATTCTGCATCATTAGGCAATAGATTGACCATTCCCAACAGAGCTTTTTGCTGGATAATGACATAGGCCGGCATACCGGTTTCTTTTGCTTTAGTTCCACGCCATTCGGTGATTTTCCGATAAAGTTCTGGGTGGAGTATGTCGTTGGGAACTTCAATTCTCTTCCGTTCCCTGGATGCGCGTTCTCTGGGGGTGCGCTCTTTTCTGTCGTGTGCCGTTGTACCTGAGGAGTTTTCATTATCGGTTCCGCTTAAAAGGATATATGCTTTTTTACGTAGATAGTCGCTGGCGTGAAAACCATTATCTTCTACATATTGTAGCAAGGAAAGTTTCTGTGTCAAAGTGTTTAAGAACTCTTCCAAGGTGTTGTTCGTTTTCTTTCTTAGTTCTTTATTGTCCGTGGGAAGATTAGTCGCTTCAGCCAGTTTATGGAAAGGGCGTAGTTTTTGTTCAAAATAGGCGGCTCCTTTTATGATGCGTATTTGCAGGTTGTTATTCGTATTATAATCAGTAGATTGTGTTACCAGACGTTCATATTGTTTGTGGAAACGATAGGATACATCCACTATTTCAGTAGTGAATATTTGTATCTGCTTTTTATATTCTGCCAGTAACTGAGGGAAGAGTTTGTAGAAATGTTCGTCAATCAGTCGGGCTTGCTCATTGAATGAACGGGCTATCGGTGAGAAATCGAATAGTTCGCTAACGAGATTGAGAAAATAAGTTTGTTGCATGGCACAGAGCAATTCTTCATTGGGGGTATGTGTTTCTATATACTGATTATAATCATCGATTATTGTATCGCTGATAATGGCGTTGACGGAAAGTGGGGAACTGAGAACCATCCCTTCCAATGTTTTGCATCGGCTCAAGGCAACGTATGCCTGTCCGTGGGCGAAAGCGGAGCGAGCGTCAATAATGGCGTGTTCAAAAGTCAGTCCTTGGCTTTTATGAATAGTGATGCCCCATGCCAGTTTTACAGGGTATTGCTTGAAGACTCCTTCTTGTTCTTCGGTTATTTCTTTTGTTTCTTCATTTAGCACATATTTGCTGTTTGTCCATTCCTCGGGTTGGACAATGATTTTTTCATTCTTTTCTTTGGTGTGGACGGTAAATCCATCCTCATCTATAGAGGTGATTTCGCCAATCATACCATTATAATAACGTTTTTCCGGTGAGGGGTCATTTTTAACGAACATGATTTGCGCTCCTTTTTTCAGCATCAATGTTTCATCTGTAGGATAAGAATATTCAGGAAAAATTCCGGTGACTTCTGCCTTGTAACTGAAAACCGGTTCTTTGATGAGTGAAAGCTCGTGATCATTAATCTGTTGTGCTTGGTAATTGTGAGTGGTGAGTTGGATATATCCTTTTTCTTTGGCAGGATGGAAATTGGGAATATATCTTTGGTTCAATTCTGCGAGTGTCTGTTCGTCGGCTTTATTCTCCCGGACTTTGTTCAGTAGGGAAAGGAAATAGGGATCATTTTGGCGGTAGACTTGTTTTAGCTCGATGGTGGCGTAGGTGGTTTTTTTTAAGGCGAGGCTTCCAAAGAAATAGGAGGTATCATAATAGTGGTTCAGCATATTCCATTCCGTTTCTTTCACTACGGGGGCAAGTTGTTGCAGGTCGCCTATCATTAGCAGTTGTACGCCTCCAAAAGGTTTATACCGGTCCCGGTACCGGCGGAGTACAGAGTCGATGGCATCTAGCAGATCTGCTCTTACCATACTTATTTCATCAATAATCAGCAGATCCATGCTTCGGATGATGTTAATTTTTTCTTTGCTGAACCGGAAATGTTTTTGTTCGGTATTGAACGTGGTATCGGGGATGAAAGGTGCAAATGGCAGTTGGAAAAAGGAGTGGATGGTAACGCCTCCCGCATTGATGGCAGCTATTCCGGTGGGGGCGACTATGACTGTGCGTTTGGGAGATTCTTTCTTCAGATTGCGTAGGAAGGTTGTTTTTCCGGTTCCTGCTTTTCCGGTGAGGAAGAGATGGGTGCCAGTATTCTCTATTATTTGCCAGGCACGCTGTAGTTCTGGGTTATTCATTATTTCCTAATGTTAGTATATTATTTGGTAAAGTTACTGCTTTTATTTAAGGCGGGGAAACTTTGGAGGAATATTTTCTTTGTTTGGTGGATTGCTATCGTTGTTGGAGGCATAAAATTTGAGGCAGCTTTCATTTGCTTTTAAAAGTAAAAATGTATATTTGTACCATTATTCTCCTTTTATTTAATACGGTTTGATAGGCAATGAGCATTGATTTGAATGCATTTAATAAATTCTTTATAGACTACCAGCAACGTTTTGTCCACTTTGCCTGTACCTATGTGCATGATGAAGCTGTTGCCGAAGATTTTGTTGTGGAATCAATGATGTACTATTGGGAGAACAAAGATCGTTTGTCTGCTGATACTAATATTCCGGCTTATGTCTTGACCACGATAAAGCATAAGTGTATTGACTATTTGCGCCATCAACAAGTCTATCAGGATGCTTCTGACGAAATAGCCCGAATCTATGCATGGGAATTGTCGGGCAGAATCATGACTTTGGAAGATTTCGAGCCCTATGAGGTTTTTACAAAGGAAATACAGGAGATTGTTGATAGGACACTGGATGCTTTGCCCGAACAGACTCGGAAAATCTTTGTGATGAGCCGTAATGAAAATAAATCCCATAAAGAAATAGCAGAACTATTGGATATTACAACCAAGGGAGTGGAATTTCATATATCGAAAGCTACCAGGACGTTACGTCTTGCATTGAAGGATTATCTGCCGGTATCCTTACTTTTTTTCTATTTGCATTAAAAAAAACAGTTTTTCACTAGGGAATGTTCTTTCCCATCCGCTATTACTATAAATACGTAAAACAAAAGTGTTTATGGATAAGGATTTGTTATACCGTTTTTTTGAAGGTCATGCTTCTTTGGAAGATATGAAAGTGGTTAAAGAATGGGCCGGTGCTTCTGAGGAGAATGCCGGGCTGTTGCGTAGGGAACGCAAACTGTTTAATGCTATGATTCTTGCAGGTCATTCCCGACGGACTGATATACAGAGAATGAGGAACAGGAGGAACTATTTTATCAGGGAATTCCTGAAAATAGCTTCTGTAATAGTGATAACGGTGAGTGTGACGGTTGTATTATTTTCAATAGGTAAAGATAATGGAGGTATGTATTTAGCGATGCAGACCATTACCGTACCGGCCGGCCAGCGTGTTAACCTCGATTTGCCCGATGGGTCAAACGTTTGGCTGAATGCCGGAACTACAATGCAATATCCTGTTTCTTTTATGACAGACAAACGGGAGGTGATATTAGATGGAGAGGCTTACTTTGAGGTGGCTCATAATGAAAAGAGTCCGTTTGTGGTACATACAAGTACATTGGATGTAGAAGTATTGGGAACAAAATTCAATGTGGAAGCTTATTCAGCACGAAAAATATTCGAAACGTCTTTGATGGAAGGCAGAGTAAAGGTAAAATTACCTCACGATGAAAAGAATTCCGTCATCTTGGCACCCAATCAGAAAACGACTTTGATAGACGGCCGATTGGTGGTGAGTAAAATTGATGATTATAATGTATATCGTTGGAAAGAGGGGTTATATTGTTTCAGAAATAAACCTTTTGCTGATATTATAAAAGACTTGGAGAAATATTATGATTTGAAAATACAGATGGATAAAAAGGAAATAGCAAAGGTTGCATTAACTGGGAAATTTAGGATTTCTGATGGATTGGACTATGCGCTGCGTGTCCTGCAAAACGATGTAGCCTTTATTTATCAAAGAAATCGGGATAATGACGTCATTCATATAAAGTAAGAAATGTATTAACCTTCTAAAATGGAAAATCAGCCTATGAAGCAATCCTTATGAAAAACAACTAAAGAGCCGATGGGTGTTTGCACCACCCACCGACCCGACTAACACAATTATTTTTAATAAATCGTATTAATAACCATTTGCAAAGATATGAAAAACATTCCTTTGCCGGATCTTTATTATCTTGAAAATCCGGATTTAAAACAATTATTTAGAATTATGCGATTATCAATATTCTTATTGTTCCTCTGCCTGTTCAGCCTGATGGCCGAAAATAGTCACTCACAGAATGCGAGGGTAACTATCAATAGAAGCGATGCCCCGTTGGAATCTATATTGAATGAGATAGAGTCTCAAACGGACTATCTTTTTATATACAAGGAAGATGTGAACGTAAAGATGCGTAAAAGCATTCATGTAAGCAGCAAGCCGGTAGCGGAAGTCTTATCGATTTTACTTGCAGAGTCATCTGTTGCATACAAGATGGCGGGAAATCATATTATTCTTACCCGGAATGCTGCATTGGCGGCACAGCAGCAAAAATTGGGAATAGCTGGTACTGTAACTGATGCATCCGGAGAAGTTTTAATAGGTGTTTCGGTATTGATAAAAGGATCGGGTCAAGGTACCGTAACAGATCTTGATGGTAATTTCTCTTTGGCAGCGAATATGGGTGATATACTTCAATTCAGCTATACAGGATATATTCCGCAAGAAATCAAACTGAAAGACAATCATTCATTGAGCATTGTCTTGAAAGAAGATGTGAAGTCGCTGGATGAAGTAGTAGTGGTAGCTTATGGCACCCAGACCAAACGAGCTGTTACTGGTGCTATGGAAACATTGGATTTTGATAAACTTTCTGATGTTCCTGTAGCGCAGTTTACCCAAAAGATGCAAGGACAAATTGCAGGTGTACAAGTGAATCAGGGAACGGGAGTACCAGGACAAGGAATGAACGTCCGTATTCGTGGAGCTGCATCACTTTCTACAGGATCAAATCCTCTTTATGTAGTGGATGGATTTCCTATTGTGGGTGATATCAATGATATTAATCCGAATGAGATAGAGTCAATGACTATACTTAAAGATGCAGCTGCAACTTCTTTGTATGGTTCCCGTGCAGCTTTTGGTGTAGTACTTATTCAAACTAAAGGTGCGAAAGCTGGAAAGACGAATATTAGCTTCAATGCATATATGGGAGTTCAGAATGTGCCTCAAAAAGGCAGACCTGAAATGATGAATGGAACAGAGTGGGCGCAATTCAAGAAAGAGAGCTATGAAGACTTGGGGCAAAGTGTTCCTACCGCTTTTCAGAATCCTTCACAATATGGTAAAGGACATGACTGGTATGATGCTATGCTGCGTAGTGCCATGATACAAGATTATAATGTATCTGTTAGTACAGGGAAAGATAAATTTACAAGCTCTTTTGTACTGGGGTATTTCAATCAGGATGGTGTTTTGTTGAACTCCGATTACCAACGTATTTCAGCAAGGGCTAACTCTACTTACCGGATTTCCGACAATTTGAAGCTAGCTTTCAATCTGGCTCCGACTTATAGTTTTGAAAACCGACCGTCATCAGATGGAGCATTCTTTAGTGGGGGAGGTTTACTTGCTAACGCTACATTGACTCCTCCTATTCTTGACTATCGAAACGAAGATGGAACCTATCCCGTAGTAGTGACAACACCCGGTGTCACTGCCTTTGAGACCCCGAATTGGGTGCGTTCCATACAAGATATCGTCAACAAGCGGGAAGCGAAAAGATTGCTTGCAAATGCGAGTCTGCAATATGAACCACTTAAAGGTCTTGTCTTGAAGACGAGTCTGAATGGAGATATAGGTTCTAATTATCAGCACAATTTCCAACCTTCTACTGCCGGACGGGCATTTGCAGCTGCACCAAGTGCCATTGCAGCTAATCTTTACGAAGCGAATAACCGATATTGGTCTTGGTTGTCCGAAACCACTGCTAATTATTCAAAAGAAATAGGTAATCATACGTTTGAACTGTTGCTTGGATATACTACACAAAGATTTCGTAGTGACTATAGTGCCATAAGTGGTTCGAACTTTTCGGACGATAGAATACAGACTATTGATGCGGCATTGGTGAAGAACAATCCGACTATGGATATTCAAGAGTGGAGTATGATTTCATATTTAAGTCGTGTCAATTACAGTTATAAAGGTAAATATCTGATTGGAGCAAGTATTCGTAGGGATGGTTCATCCCGTTTCGGAAGTAATAATAAGTGGGGTAACTTTCCATCGGTATCTTTAGGATGGATTGTGAGTGATGAGGCTTTTATGGGCAAACTTAAGAGTGTGTCTTTGCTGAAAGTACGTGGAAGTTATGGTATGATAGGGAATAACAATATAGGAAATTATACTCATTACAATACGGTAAGTGGTAACACGAATGCTGTGTTTGGTAGTACTGTCGCAAGCGGAAGTGCTGTTACGAATCTTGGAAACGATGATCTGGGATGGGAAAAAACTCGCCAATTGGACTTTGGAGTCGATCTTGGTTTCTTCAATAATCGTATTACTTTTACATATGACTACTATAACAAGATAACATCCAATATGCTTTATTCACTACCTGTACCCGAAGAATCAGGCTTCTCTACACTGATAGGGAATGTTGGTAAACTTAAATTCTGGGGACATGAGTTTAGTATTAATTCCCATAATATTGTAGGAACATTTAATTGGAGCACGAATTTCAATATTTCTTTCAGTGATAACCGTGTGCTGGCATTAAGTGATTTGAGTAATCAGTTGGTGGCTTATTCGGGCATTGTAAGTACGATTTCACGTGTAGGAGGGCGTATCGGGCAATTCTATGGAATGGTTCAGGATGGAATTTATGTAAACCAGTCAGATTATGACCAGTCGCCTAAAGCTGTGGATTCCCAAGTAGGTACTATCAAATTCCACGATGTTAATGACGATAAACAAATTACTTATGGCGATGATGAAAGTGGTGATAAGGCGGAAATCGGTAATCCTCTTCCTAAATTCACATTTGGTTTAACGAACAATTTTGAATACAAAAATTTTGATCTGACTATAGTTGCCACAGGCACTTACGGAAATAAGATTGCCGCTGCTGTAGAGCAAGGTATGGCCAACCTTGACGGCCCTTTTAATGTAATGAAAGAGGTGAAGGACCGGTGGCGCTCCCCTGACAATCCCGGTGCCGGACTTTATGGTAAGACTACTAGTGGGACTTCACGTGAAAGGGATATCTTTCATTCCCGTTTTGTATACGATGGAAGTAACCTGACCATTAAGAACATTACATTAGGATATACCTTGCCAGCTAATCTCATTAAGTTTGTCAGCAGACTGCGTGTGTACGCCAGTGTCCAGCAGGCATTTGTATTCAGCAAGTACAAATATGGAAATCCCGAAGTGGGTGTGGACTTTAATGGCAACTCACCGGGAGCATTATTGCAAGGTATAGATTATTCTACATATCCCGTACCAAGGACATTCACTTTTGGCTTGAATATAAACTTTTAACTTTTAAAATTGAATACCATTATGAAGAATCATAAATATATGTTGGCGATGTTGCTGTCATCTAGCCTATTGGTAGGATGTCAGGGCGATTTCTTGAATTTACCATCTGAGACATCTTTGAGTACTGCTGTTTATTACAAATCACAAAGTGACTTTGAGCAGGCAATCAATGGTGCTTATGCTCCTTTACGCGATTTGTATAACGGGACGTATGGAGCATGGGCGATGGGCGAAATGCGCAGTGATAATACCACTTATAAATATAACCCCAATGACCGGGGAACGATAGAGGCTGAGTTCGTGAAAAACTTTTTGGACGATGCGACGAATGGAGTGCCACGTTCCAAATACGTGATTGACTATCGTATTATTTCACGGGTTAATCATCTGTTGGAACCGATAGATGCCGTCAGTTTTGATCAGAAGATAAAAGATAATATTAAAGGTCAGGCCTACTTTCTTCGGGCATTGGCTTATTTCGATCTTGTACAGTATTTCGGTAGTGTACCCATACACTTGAAACCGGCCAAGACACAAGCTGATACTTCACAGCCATTGGCAAGTGTGGAAGATGTGTATAAACAGATCATTGCAGATGCCGGACAGGCCGTTTCTCTTTTGCCATCCAAAGCGGATCAAGAGCCTGGTAGGGCAACGAAGGGAGCGGCAAACACTCTTTTGGGTAATGTATATATAGTGCAGAAACGATGGGCGGAAGCCGAACAGGTATTAAAAGAAGTAACGGGTTATGAGTTGATGCCACGCTATGCGGATGTTTTTGAACTTGCTAATAAGAATGGTCCGGAATCCATTTTCGAGATTCAATTTAAGGATGGTAATGAAGGATTGCATAGCTCCTTCTTTTATACCTTCTTGGTGCAGCCGATAACAGCCGAAGAGACAACAGCTATTACGGGTATTCCTGAGGTAGCACGTACAATAGAAGGTTATAATATACCTACGCCTGATATTATGGAAGCTTATGAACCAGGAGATGTGCGTAAAGATGTTTCCGTGGGCTTTGTTACCGCCCATGGTATCTCTTATCCTTATATCAAGAAATATTGCCATGCTCATACACAAAGTGGGAAAACCGGTGATAACTGGCCGGTTTACCGCTATGCTGAGGTCTTGCTTTTTATTGCTGAAGCTTTGAATGAGCAAGGCAAGACGGAGGAGGCATTAGTATATTTGAATAGAGTAAGATCAAGAGCGTTGTTGCCTGTAAGCAGTGCTTCGACTCAATCAGATGTACGCGAGGCTATTATTAAGGAACGGCGTGTGGAACTAGCTTTTGAGAACAAACGTTGGCTTGACCTTGTACGTACCGGAAGTGCAGAACAGGTTATGAAATCTTATGGAGAGCGGGTAAAAGCTAATCCTTCGGCTTATTATTTTCCCGAGGGATTTTCGGTGGCTCCTACTGCTTTTACTGATATCCGTATTTTGTTTCCATTGCCCGCATCAGAGGCTGCGCTTAGCCCTTATTTTTAAGGTTTAGGGTATATTGTAACTTGGCGGAATGACATTGAATAATTCTAGTCTTGGTAAAAATGTCGTTCCGTAAAGTCTTTATTCATAAATATATGTCAATAACTTAATCAATATAAACTAGTATATATGAAGAATTGTAAACTTCTTGTTTTGCTTCTTTCTGTTTGTATTGCTTGCCATGCAACGTTGCAATCTGGTAATGCTCATTTCATAGTCAAGAATTTAAAGACCGAATATGCTGTTACACCTCTAGGTCTTGATGTTGAACTTCCCCGTTTTAGTTGGCAGATGGAATCCCTAGGTGCTGAACGCGGTCTGCAGCAGACAGCCTATCAAATTATCGTTTCAGATGAAAAAGGAAACATTGTGTGGGATAGTGGAAAAACACAAAATGGATTCTCTTTAAATGTAGTGTATAATGGCACTTCTCTGCAACCCTCTACTCGTTATTCATGGACTGTAACGGTTTGGAATCAAAGAGGCGAACAAATGTCGGAAACTTCTTGGTTTGAAACAGGATTAATGAGTTGTGATTCCACTTATCAAGGTTGGAAGGATGCCAAATGGATTGGAGGCAGTGATCAGGATATGGTTTTGTATTCGCATTATCTTCCGGTTTTCAGATTGGAATATACAATTCAATTAAATGAAATATTAAAAAGTACTTGTGCAGGTCTTGTTTATGGAGCTAATGATGCACGTCTGATGGACAAAAATAAGAACTTGTATCATTTGGAAAACGGGAAGAATGAATCTTACATCAAAGTGGAATTGGATATTGCTCCAATATCCATGAAAAAAGAAGCGATATTGAATGTCTATCGGGTGGGCTACCATCCTAATGACAAGCCGGACATGCCTTTTGCTAGTTTCTCCATTCCTAAGAATCTGATTCATAAAGACAATATGTATGGTTGTCATACGATAATATTAAGTTCTGATTTAGGTTTCACTAAGTTCTATATTGATAATGTAGAAAAGGAGATTGGCGTTGTCAATCTAAATCCGTTGGGGAGAGGAGGTGATTTCATTGCTTTTCCGGTAGTCGGTGATATGGGCTTTATTGTCCCGGCTGAACAGGCTGTTTCTTTTTCAAAAGTGAAAATCATGAATTTTAGAAGTCCTCAAAATGTAATAACGACAGTGAAGGATGAAGCGTATCAGATCTTTGGTGGAACGAATGGTGCTTTAGAAATTTTCACTCCGAAAGGAAAATCATCTCCTATGCTCCGTACAGTTTTTACTTCTCCAGATGCTGGGGTGGTAAAAGCGCGTCTATATGTTACGGCACGCGGAATTTATGAAATTTATATAAATGGACAGCGTGTTGGAGAGGATTATTTCAATCCTGGAGTTACTCAATATAATAAAACTCATTTATATCAGACCTTTGATGTTACAGACTATGTACAAATAGGTCAGAATGCTATCGGAGCTTTCCTTGCAGAAGGTTGGTGGAGTGGAGGTGCTACATTTACTGGAGAAAATTGGAATTTCTTCGGCGATCGGCAATCTTTATTGGCTAAATTAGTTATCACCTATAAAGATGGGCATGAAAAAGTGATTGTTACGGATCCTTCTACTTGGCAGTATTGTAATAATGGTCCTGTTCTGTATGGCAGTCTCTTTCAAGGAGAAGTTTATGATGCTCTGAAAGACTCGGAAATGGAAGGGTGGAATACAGCTTTATACACTCCAAACGAAAGTTGGAAACCAGCTGTTGAAGTAGCTTTGAACGGACATATAAGTACATCAGGAAATCCAAATATGCCTTGGGTGGATGATTATTCTAATTATAAACTGGTAGGGCAGTTCGGGCAAACAGTAAAGGCGGTCAATGAGCTGACTGCAATCTCTGTAGAAGAAGTCCGTCCAAAAGTCTTTGTATATGATATGGGACAAAATATGGTAGGTGTACCTCAAATCCAACTTTCAGGAATGAAACCAGGAACAAAAATCTGTCTGCGTTATGCCGAAGTAAAGTATCCTGATTTGCCCGAATATGAAGGAAGTATTGGTATGATTATGCTTGAAAATATCCGTGCCGCCATGGCTCAAGATATCTATATAACGAGAGGCGGTCGGGAAACTATTCATCCGCGTTTTACTTACCACGGTTATCGTTTTGTGGAGATAACCGGTATAGATGCTCCTTTGGCGACAGAAGCGGTGAAAGGAATAGTGCTTAGTTCCATCCATAACTTTGCCTCTTCCTACGAAACATCCAATACATTGGTTAATAAATTGTGGAAAAATATTACGTGGTCTTCTTCCGGTAACTTCTTGTCTATTCCCACAGATTGTCCTCAACGCAACGAGCGTTTGGGATGGGCGGGAGATATTTCTGTCTTCTCTCGTACAGCGACTTACCTGGCTGATGTCTCTCAATTCCTTAGAAGATATGTACAATCTATGCGTGACGTACAACGATCTGACGGACGTTTTCCCGATATAGCTCCACTGGGAGGAGGGTTTGGTGGGCTGTTATGGGGAAGTGCCGGAATCACAGTGCCTTGGGAGTGTTATCAGCAATATGGAGATAAAAGATTGTTGAACGAACACTATGATGCTATGAGTCAGTACATACAGTATATACTTGATAAAATGATTGAGAAGGAGACAGGCTTGCTAGTTCAGAACAGAGCATGGGGTGACTTGGGTGACTGGTTGGGATTGGAAGATGAGAAAAATGATAAATCACTCTTATGGGAAGCATATTTCATCTACGACTTGGAATTGATGAATAAGATAGCTACCATTTTGGGCAAGCAAATGGATGCAGAAAGATTCAGTAAATTATATGCTGAGCGGAAAACTTTCTTTAATAAAACCTATATTCGCCCCAATGATGGTAAGACTATCTTTTCCTCCTTTCTTCCTAAAAAACGAGGTACATCAATTGATATTCAAACTTCTTATGTGCTTCCGTTGGCATTCAATATTATTAATGATGAGCAGAAAGAAAAAGCCATAAAGAACTTGTTGGAAACCATTACACGGGAGAATACAACTGATTGTGGCAAGTTATGTCCATCTTATTCGTTAATGACTGGTTTTATAGGCACTGCATGGATTGGTAAGGCACTGTCAGATAATGGTTATTCTGATATTGCTTATAGATTATTGCAACAAACAAGCTATCCTTCTTGGCTATATTCCGTAGAACAGGGTGCGACGACTATTTGGGAACGCTTGAATTCTTATACCCATTTGGATGGGTTTGGCGGGAATAACCGTATGAATTCATTTAATCATTATTCATTTGGTGCAGTAGGAAGTTGGATGTATAATTATTCTTTGGGTATACAGCGGGATGAGGCTTTTCCCGGATTTAAACATTTCATCTTAAAGCCGGCGATAGATTTGGCTGGTAAAATGAAGTATGCAAAAGGATATTACGATTCTATGTATGGACGCATTGAAAGTGGTTGGGAAATAGAGAATGAAATCATTCGATATACTTTCAATATTCCTGGCAATACTTCCGCTTTATTATATCTACCTGCTTCATCTGTAAAAGATGTGAAGGAGAACGGAAAGGGTATTTTAAAAAAAAGTACTGGAATCAAGTTTATCGGTGAAAATAATGGAAAGGTTATTTTGGAGTTGGAATCGGGTAGTTATCAATTTGAGGTGAAAAAATGAAATACTGAATGGTTTGTATTCTATGATAGCATTCGGAATAATAATATTTGAGTCTTCAATCAATGATTTTGTTCTTCTAATTAATTTCTATTTGCAAGATGGAAAATGTTCTATTCTTAGAAATAGAGATTGCTGTATTTTTTCTATTTTCCCCCATTTGACCGAATAAAGTCCCTCTTTTGAAAGATTTATATACCTATCGTTAGGATTGTATTTTCTATCTTTGCATCAAACAATTTTTGAACTAATTATTATGAAACACAAAATCCTTACTTTCTTTTTGGCTTGTCTTGTGCCCTGGCTGGCAGGAGCACAGCAATCTGCCAATAGTCAAAATAATGTAGCCGAAAAAGATTACATAGCTTATCTCTTTACCTATTTTACAGGTAACCACATCAGCGAGGAAGCCGTATGCTATGCGGTAAGTACGGACGGATATACCTATTGGGCATTGAATGACAACAAACCTGTCATTGATTCCAAAATCATCAGTTCTACCGGTGGTGTGCGCGACCCGCATATCCTGCGTTGCAAAGACGGAAAGACATTCTATATGGTGGTTACCGATATGGTTTCTGACAATGGATGGGATTCCAATCGTGCCATGGTGTTGCTGAAATCTACAGACTTGGTGAACTGGAACCATTCTGTCATCAATATGCAGAAACGTTATGCCGGACAGGAAAAACTGAAACGGGTATGGGCGCCTCAGACTATCTTCGATGCGGAAGCCGGAAAATACTTGGTCTATTGGTCAATGAAATATGGTGATGAGGCAGATGTGATTTATTATGCTTATGCCAATAAAGAATTTACCGACCTGGAAGGTGAACCGAAACCGCTTTTCATCCCTGAAAACAAGAAATCTTGCATAGACGGTGATATCGTATATAAAGATGGAATCTACCACCTGTTTTATAAAACCGAAGGACATGGAAACGGCATCCGGGTAGCAACTACCCGTTCGCTGACTTCGGGACAATGGGAGGAAGAACCCGACTACAAGCAGCAGACCCCGGAAGCGGTGGAAGGTGCGGGAACTTTCAAACTGATAGGTCAGAATAAATACATCTTGATGTATGATGTCTATATGAAAGGTAAATACCAGTTTACCGAAACGACCGATTTGAAAAACTTTAAAGTGATAGACAGTGAGGTGAAGATGAATTTTCATCCGCGTCACGGAACTATCATCCCCATTACCCATGCCGAGCTGAAGCGTATCACTGACAAGTGGCCTTCAAAGGAAATGGGTAATATGACTATCCCCAACAATCCGGTGCTGCAAGGGTTTCACGCCGACCCTGAAATATTGTATTCTCATCAGACTAAAAAATATTATATCTATTCTACCACCGACGGACAGTCCGGATGGGGAGGGTGGTACTTTACGGTCTTTTCCTCAGATAATTTGAAAGACTGGAAGGACGAAGGCGTGATGCTTGACCTGAAGTCCGACCAGGTGATATGGGCGGATGGAAACGCGTGGGCTCCATGTATTGAAGAAAAAATAGTGGACGGAAAGTATAAATATTTTTTCTATTTCAGTGGTAACCCTACAGCCGGAGGCGGCAAGCAGATCGGGGTGGCGGTAGCCGATTCTCCCACCGGTCCGTTCAAAGACTTGGGACATCCCATCCTCACCGAATCTCCTGTGGGCCACGGACAGCAGATTGATGTGGATGTGTTTACCGATCCGGTTTCGGGAAAATCCTATCTGTATTGGGGTAATGGCTATATGGCAGGCGCCGAGCTGAATGAGGATATGCTTTCCATCAAGGAGAATACCCTGACCGTATTGACTCCGAAAGGGGGAAGCCTGAAGGATTATGCTTTCCGTGAAGCGGCGTATGTGTTCTATCGTAACGGACTTTACTATTTTATGTGGTCTGTGGACGATACCGGTTCGCCTAACTATCATGTGGCATACGGTACGTCAAAATCTCCGTTGGGTCCCATAAAGGTGGCCAAGAAGCCGGTGGTGCTGATTCAGGACCCTGCAAAGGAAATCTATGGGCCTGCCCACAATGCGGTGCTGCAAATTCCGGGTACGGATGAGTGGTACATTGTATATCATCGTATTAATAAGAACTTTATAGACCGTGAGAAGGGTCCTGGCGTGCATCGTGAAGTATGTATAGACCGTATGGAATTTAATCCGGACGGAACCATCAGGAAGGTTGTTCCCACGTTATAAAAGAAACATAACAATAAAGTATATACCATGAAAAAGACCTTATTATCTCTGGCAATCGCCTCATTGGCAGCAGGCCAATCCGTCTGTGCTGCCGTGGAAAAAGTATATAATGAGCCCGATTCGGTCTACATCTTCTCTTACGCCCATCCGGAAGACGAGGGACGCAGCGGACTGAAATTCGCATGGAGCCCCGATGGCGACAAGTGGCTGAGTGTATCCGATGGCTTTGCCTATCTGAAATGTGACTTCGGACGTTGGGGGTCGGAAAAGAGAATGATTAAACCTCTTCTGGAAAAAGCGGAAGACGGACGTTGGTATTGCCGGTGGCAGCTCACCCCCAGCGGAAAAGTATGGGGTACTTCCCATTCTTCCGACTTGTTGAAGTGGGCTCCCCAACAATATGTCAATGCGGAGAAGCCTGCTGTGCCCCGACTGGTCACTGCCCGGCAGATTGTCCTTGATAAAGATACTTTGAACGGCTATATGCAGAAAGTTCCTTATGCGGATATAGAACAGTTGATTCGTTTTGCCGAGCATAAGAAATTCCGCGATATACAGAATAATGAGCGTACCGAACAGGACGCCGTTCGTTTTGCCGGACTGAAACCGGTCACTGCCACCATCCGGGTGGATGCCGGACGGGTAAAGCCCATCAGCGAGCATTTAATAGGTATTTTCTTTGAGGATATTAACTATGGGGCCGATGGCGGGTTGTATGCGGAGCTGGTTCAGAACCGTGATTTTGAATATTCTGCTAAAGACGGCGCAAGAGATAAGAACTGGAACAGCACGTATGCGTGGAGCATACAGGGAACTAATGCGGAACTGTCTGTCAGTGAGGACAGTCCCATTCATGCTAACAATGCCCACTATGCAGTGTTGGAGGTACACCGCCCGGGTGCTGCCCTGGTGAATAACGGTTTTGACGGTATTGCCGTGAAAAAAGGTGAGAAGTATGACTTCTCTGTGTTTTCCAAAGTGCTGGATGATACGAAAGGTGGAAAAGTGCTTGTGAGACTGACTACCAAAGACGGCAAGGAGATTGCGCAGGCTGCTATTCGGGTTTCATCTACAGAGTGGAAAAAACAAAAGGCTGTACTGACGGCAACAGCGGATGCTGCGGATGCCGTGCTGTCCGTTTGTCCGCAGATGGCTGGGAAGTATGCCTTGGATATGGTTTCTCTTTTCCCACAGAATACATTTAAAGGCAGAAAGAACGGGCTGCGTGCCGATTTGGCGCAGACCTTGGCCGACCTTCATCCCCGTTTTGTCCGTTTCCCCGGCGGATGTGTGGCTCACGGAGATGGTGTGGACAATATTTATGATTGGAAAGGCTCTATAGGAGCGTTGGAGGAACGCAAGCCTCTGCGCAATTTGTGGGGCTATCATCAGACACGTGGTTTGGGATATCATGAATATTTCTTGTTCTGCGAGGACATGGGTGCTGAACCTGTTCCCGTGGTGGCAGCCGGAGTGCCTTGTCAGAACTCGGGAACTTGCAGCCATCACTCGGTAGGCGAACTGGGTTGCGGCGGTCAGCAAGGCGGAATCCCGATGGAGGAAATGCCGCAGTACGTGCAGGATGTATTGGACTTGATAGAATATGCGAATGGAGATGCGAAGAAGACCGTATGGGGAAAGAAGCGTGCACAAGCCGGACACCCCAAGCCCTTCAATCTGAAATACATCGGCATTGGTAACGAGGACCTGATTACCGATATCTTTGAAGAACGTTTCACTATGATTTTCAATGCGGTGAAGGAGAAATATCCCGAAGTGACCGTTATCGGAACCGTAGGTCCGTTCTATGAGGGCAGTGATTATGAGGAAGGATGGAAATTTGCTACCAAAATGGGTATTCCGATGGTGGACGAGCATTATTACAATACTCCGGGATGGTTTATCAACAACCAGGATTTCTATGACCGTTATGACCGCAACAAGGCAAAAGTGTATCTGGGAGAGTATGCGGCTCACCTGCCGGGACGCCCCAACAACATGGAAACAGCATTGGCTGAGGCCTTGTACCTGACTTCCGTGGAACGTAATGCTGATGTGGTGACCATGACTTCATACGCTCCTCTGTTGGCCAAGGAGGGACATACCCAGTGGAATCCGGATTTGATTTATTTCAATAATACGGAGGTGAAACCCACCGTAGGTTACTATGCGCAGCAGATGTACGGACAAAATGTGGGCAGTGAATACATCGCTTCTTCCGTGACTTTGGATAATGCACAAGATGCGGTGAAGAAACGGGTAGGTGTGTCGGTAGTCCGCGACGGAAAGACAGGAGATATGATCGTGAAACTGGTGAATCTGCTGCCGGTAGCGGTGAATGCGAAGGTGGAGCTCCCATCTTTGGAAGGAATGAACACCACTGCCGTAAAGACGGTTCTGGCAGGCAAGCCGACCGACAAGCAGGCTCGTCCTGTAGCCGGTACAATGGAAGTAAGCGAGAAATTCGGATATGAATTGCCGGCTTATTCATTTACGGTAATCCGGATAAACAAGAATGAAAAATAACAATAGATAAATAAACATGAAGAAATTACTGACTTTATTGCTGGCAGTCCTGCTGCTGGCGGGATGTGCCGGCAATAAGTCCGGAACATTCGAAGCGGGCAAGAATACCTTTCTGCTGAATGGGAAACCGTTCGTGGTCAAAGCGGCAGAGGTGCATTATCCACGCATTCCCCGTGAATACTGGGAACATCGTATCGAAATGTGTAAAGCCTTGGGCATGAATACGCTCTGTCTATATGTCTTTTGGAATTTGCATGAGGAAACTCCCGGCAATTATGACTTTACAGGCAACAAGGATATTGCGGCTTTCTGTAAATTGGCTCAGAAGCATGGCATGTACGTCATTGTGCGTCCCGGCCCGTATGTATGTGCGGAATGGGAAATGGGCGGTCTGCCTTGGTGGCTGCTGAAGAACGACAGCGTGCAGCTTCGCACTCTCGATCCTTTCTATATGCAGCACGTGGGAGCCTTTATGCATGAAGTGGGCAAGCAATTGCAGGATTTGCAGATTACCCGTGGCGGTAACATCATCATGGTGCAGGTGGAAAACGAATATGGTTCGTATGGCACGGACAAGCCCTATGTGTCTGCCATCCGTGACACGGTACGCGCCGCAGGCTTCACCGAAGTGCCTTTGTTCCAATGTGACTGGAGTTCTAATTTCCTGAATAACGGTTTGGATGATTTGCTTTGGACTGTAAACTTCGGTACGGGAGCCGATATCGACAAGCAGTTTGCCAAACTGAAAGAAGTACGTCCTGACGCTCCACTGATGTGCAGTGAATTCTGGAGTGGATGGTTTGACCACTGGGGACGTAAGCACGAAACCCGTGACGGACAAATCATGGTGGATGGTCTGAAAGAGATGATGGACAAAGGCATTTCCTTCAGTCTGTACATGACTCACGGAGGAACGACCTTTGGCTGGTGGGGCGGTGCTAATAATCCGGCTTATTCGGCTATGTGCAGCAGTTATGACTATGATGCTCCTATCAGCGAAGCGGGCTGGACCACCGACAAATATTTCGCCTTGCGCAATATGTTGAAGGATTACATGGACGAAGGCCAGACATTGCCCGAAGTTCCCGAAGCCTTACCGGTAATGGAAGTTCCGGCTATCAAATTCACTCAAGTGGCTCCGCTGATCAACAACCTTCCCGAACCGAAGCAGACAGAGGAGATCCGGCCGATGGAGAAATTTGACCAGGGTTGGGGAAGTATTCTGTATCGTACCCGTCTGCCGGAAGATGTGAAAGCAGGAACCATTTTGAAAATTACCGAACAACATGACTGGACACAGATCTTTGCCGACGGGAAACTGTTGGGGCGTCTGGACCGCCGTGGCGGAGAGCAGGAGTTGACATTACCTGCATTGAAAGCCGGAACTCAGCTTGATTTATTGGTGGAAGCCATGGGACGTGTGAACTTTGACAAATCCATTCACGACCGTAAGGGAATCACCGAAAAAGTGGAACTGGTGAACGGTAAGAATGCTGAAACGTTGAAAGGCTGGACTGTTTATAATCTTCCCGTAGATTATGAATTTGTATCTTCCCGGAATTTTCAGGATATGAACTCGTCTGCCGCCTGTGGCATAGAAAAAAATGATGAAAGTGTTCCGGCCTACTATCGCGCCACTTTTACCTTGGATAAGGTGGCTGATACATTCCTGAATATGGAGTCATGGGGAAAAGGTATGGTATGGGTGAATGGCCGTGCCATGGGACGTTTCTGGGAGATCGGTCCTCAGCAGACTCTGTTCATGCCGGGGTGCTGGCTGAAAAAAGGAGTGAACGAAATCATTGTTCTTGACTTGAAAGGTCCGAAAGAGGCGACCATCGTCGGATTGGACAAACCTATCTTGGATATGCTTCGCGTAGCTGTTCCAGAAACGCATCGTAAACAGGGGCAAACCATTAAACTGGAGAAGGAAACACCGGTAGCTGCCGGTACTTTCAAACCAGGTAACGGTTGGCAGGAAGTGAAAGTACCTGCTACGAAAGGACGTTACTTCTGTCTGGAAGGCTTGGCTTCCTTTGATAATACCAATATTGCTGCTATTGCGGAGTTTGACGTGTTGGATGAGAAAGGACAGAAAATCTCTCGTGAAAACTGGAAGATTGTTTATGCCGACAGCGAGGAGACCCGTAGCGGCAACCGCACAGCCGATAAGATCTATGACCTGCAGGAAAGTACTTTCTGGCAGACGGTGGACAATACAGCTTATCCCCATCAGGTGGTGATAGATCTCGGCAAGGAATATAACGTGACTGGTTTTCGTATCCTGCCGCGTGCGGAACAAGGAGCTCCAGGCATGATTAAAGATTATAAGGTATATGTAAAAACAACCGGTTTCGGTTATTAAAATGAAGGTGCTACAGAAGAAAAATAAAACACAGATGTAAGGAGAAGATTCCAAAAGTAGGAAACTTGCAGATAGAACAGTTATCGGATACTTTAGCAAATTTTAAAAATTACTAGAGTATCCGATTTCTTTTTTATAATTTTGTAGCGGTCTATGATTCTAATAGAAAGCACAATGAAATATATATTGACCTTTATACTATCTTTTCTCTCTTTCTTGGTGTGTTCTCAGAACATAACTATTACAGATATTCCTACCATTGACCAGTTGCCGGTAAATGCTATTCATCGTGTTTTCAGAGACAGTGAAGGATATATGTGGTATGGCACGGTGAACGGATTATGTCGTGACGACGGCTATCATGTAAAGGTGTTTCGTTCGGACATTGATACTCCGGGGCTATTAGAGGACAACTTGGTAGAATGTATCGCTGAGGATAAGAAAGGAAATATATGGTTCGGTACAGACAAAGGGGCATATATTCTTAATAAATCGGATTACAGTGTACATCCTATAGATCCGAAGCGTCTGAAGAATATTCCAGTGATGTATCTTTATGCTACCAGTGACGGCTCTATGTGGCTGGGGTATCGCTCTGTATTGGCTAAATATGATACCAACGGGCAGTTGGTTAAAGAATATCCTATCCGGAATGAACACGGAGGAGCCTCCATCTCCGGATTTTGTGAGAGTCGCAACCATGAAATTATTATTTCTGTGTGGAATGGTCGGGTATATCATCTGGACAAAGAAAAAGATGAGTTTATCCCTTATCCCGATAAGATGAGAAGTCGAAATCCTACGGTGATGGTTCAGGATAATGAACAGGATTATTTTTGGTTGGCTACCTGGGGGGATGGCGTGGTACGTTTCGATCCTTCGGCCCCAGGGGATTCCATGTTTGTATACTCTGAAATACCGGTCAATGCGGCCGGTGAGGAGGACGGACTCATCCTCAGTCTGGCACAGGATGATAAACTGGGATATATCTGGTTGACTACCGGCCACGATTTCATGGCTTTGCAAATTCAACCGGACCGGACGTTGAAGCAGTTGAAATTTCCGGCAGGACTTTTGCCTGTCAACCACATGCTGGTAGAGGTCTTGAAAGGAAAGGAATGTTTGTGGGTATCAGCTTTTGACCGTCCTAGTTTCATCCTACATCTGATGGATAATATAACCAAAGATTATGCTTTGCCCGCTTTGGCGGACAGGGTAAACCGCAGTCCGGCCATAATGGCTTTGTGTGATGATGGAGATGGCATGATGTGGATGATGCAGGAACGAACTGGTCTTGCACTGTATGACTTGAAACAGGATAAAGTGAAAATCTATTCGGATTTTCCCGCACTTGCTTCTTTGCCTTTGAATAATGGACGAGAGATGACGAGAGCACGCATCAATAACGGGGTCTGGGTGGCGAAGGATTTGAATAGATGGGTCTATGGCATGGCTCGTCAGGGAATGGAGATGCATCTGAAAGATGTTATCGACTTGAACGGACAGGTGGAACAGAATGCTACAGTGACAAAATTATATGAAGACTCGCATGGAATCTTGTGGATAGGCTTGAGCAAAGGACTTTGTAGCTATGATGTTCGTCAGAAAAGAGTCAAACGGGTTTATCCGGATGTGGGTCATGTGATGGGGATAGTCGAAAATAAGGAAGGACTGATATGGATTTGTACTCAGGACAACGGTTTGTTTCAGACAACGGCAGATGAAAAACTGCGTTCTTTTAAATTAGAAAAGAACTTCTCCTGTCTGTCTATCGCTCCTGATGGGATTTTGTGGTTGGGAACTTGTGACGGAGGGGTCTACTCTTATGACCCTTCAGAGAATAAGTTGCTTTGTTATAATGGGGCCTGCGGCATGAATGGTAATCAGGTGAACCAGATAGTGGCTGATGCATATAATCATATTTGGATTGATACGAACCAGAAACTGATAGAATTTAATCCTCGTAACGGTTCGTTCCGCATCTATCTTACCACGGATGGTTCTATCTTGTTGCATCGCTTTCTTCCCACTGCTGTTTGTCAAGCAAAAGATGGCAATATTTATTGGGGCGGCATTCCGGGTATTTGCATGGTTACTCCATCAAACGGGTTGGAAAGAAAGGCTAGTGCAGTGAAGACCAAGATAACTGATATAAAGTTGCAAGGAGAATCATTGATATTCGGAGATAGAAAGAGTAGCAATTCCATTAACCGGATAGAATTGCATCCCGATGATCAGAATTTGGAAATTAGTTTTTCTTCTCTTAACCACCGTTATGCTTCAAAGATACGCTATGCTTATCGGTTGATAGGAGTGGACAAAGCGTGGGTATATGTGGAAGGTGGAAAAAACTCGGCTTTTTATAATCATCTGAGTAAGGGCACTTATACTTTTCAGGTGAAAGCGACGGATGAAAATGGTCTTTGGAGTAAAGAGGTAACTGAACTGACTATCCGACGCCTTCCTGCTTTTTATGAAACTTGGTGGGCGTATTTGTTCTATGTATTGATAGTGATGGGTGTATCCGGTTATAGTCTGTATCTTTATCTGAAGCGCGTGGACCGTAAGAATAATGAAATGTGGGCGGACAGCAAGGAGATGATTAAAATGCGTATTTATTTGGATAGTAAGGTGAATTTGCCTGAACCTGAGTTTGTACAACTGGACAAACTTCTATTGGAGAAAGCGGTAAAAGCCGTGGAAGATAACCTTACTGAGCCTGATTTTGATGTGACAGCTCTAGCTGATGCCATGAATATGTCCCGTTCTACTTTGACCCGTAAATTGAAAGCCATAACAGGTCGAACTCCATTGGATTTTATCCGGAACATCAAGATGAAGCATGCCAGACACATGTTGGAAGATAAAGACAAAAGTGTAACAGAGGTTGCCGCTACGTTGGGGTATTTTAATCGGAAGTATTTCACCACTTGCTTTAAAGAGGAATTTGGAATGACTCCCAGTGAGTTCCAGAAATCACAACACGAAGAATAAACATCTTCCTGTCCTTTAATTGTTGCAAATAGGGGGTACAAATGCGTCAAGTTATAGCTAGAGCCATTTGTATCCCCTGTTAGCATGGTTCTTCACCTGTATTTCTATTTCCTATTTCATTCTTTTGCCACAACCTTTTACGGGGAGAAAAACACATCTTCTTCATTCATTCCCGCAGTAAAGGTATGTATAACTTTAAATTTAATATAGAATGAAACATTTGTTTTTGTTGCTTACTCTGTTAAGCTTTTCATTAATAGCCTTAGCCCAGCAAAAAGTGACGGGTAAGGTGAAGGATTCTTCCGGCGAGCCTGTCATAGGAGCCAGTGTTGTCGTAAAAGGCAATAATACCATGGGAACGATTACGGATTTTGATGGAAACTTTATGTTGGATGTTCCTACAAAGAGTGTATTGGTTATTTCCTATATTGGTTATGTCACTCAGGAAGTTCCGACAGCAGGAAAAAAATCATTAGAGATTATTTTAAAAGAGGATACCAAGACCTTGGACGAAGTGGTGGTGATTGGTTACGGTACACAGCGTAAAGGGGATGTAACCAGTTCTGTAGCTAGTGTGAAAGCCGATAACTTTGTAAAAGGAGCCGTGAAGGATGTGGGACAGCTGATTCAAGGAAAAGTAGCCGGTCTGGCTATCACAAATCCTAATGGTGACCCGACGGGAAGTACTCAGATACGTCTTCGTGGTACAAATACCATTGGTGGAGCCAATACAGCCCCCTTGGTGTTGATTGATGGAATTCCGGGCGAACTCGGCACTGTGGCTCCGGAAGATGTGGAGAGTGTGGATGTGCTGAAGGACGGTTCTGCTGCCGCTATCTATGGTACGCGCGGTACGAATGGTGTGATTTTGATTACTACCAAACAAGCTAAAGGAGTGGATATCAACCAGGTGGAGTATAATGGTTACGTCAGTACTTCTCTTATTGCCAAGAAATTGGATATGTTGAATGCGGATGAGTTCCGTACCCTTTATCCCGACCAGGATCATGGGGCTGATACGGACTGGATTGATGAGATTAGCCGTACGCCGATCAGCCACGTTCACAACTTGTCATTGATGGGTGGTAACTCAAAGACTAATTATATTGCCAATTTGAACTATGCTTCTCGTCAAGGGATCATGAAAAAATCAGATTTCGAAAGTTTTCAAGGACGTATTGAGGTGACTCACCGTATGTTTGATGATAAGTTGAAATTGAAATTCGGTTTGTTTGGTAAGAAAAATCAAATGGAATCTACAACTAGTGGGGGTAGCTTCAGAGGTTGGGTATATGGTCAGGCAACTCGTAGAAACCCGACTGATCCGGTAAGAAATGAGGATGGTACATGGAATGAGAATGTGAGCAAATTCGAATATGAGAATCCGTTGGCTTTGTTGTATGAGGCTGAAGGAAATGTAAAAAAGACTCAGTTGCGTTACAATGGAAATATTGTTTATAATCCTATCAAAGATTTGACTCTTTCTGCCGTATTCTCTTATATTCGTGACAATATGAACCGTGGCTACGGCGAGACTTTGAGCCATATTTCTGCTTTGCGTGATGGATTGGCAGGTTGGTCTTCGGTAGGTGCTTATACCAAGATGGAGAAGTTGATGGAACTTACTGCACAATATAACAAAGAAATCGGTGCGCATAAATTCAGTGTCTTGGGTGGTTATAGTTACAATGAAACAGATTTTGAAGAACTTTGGATTGATAACTATGGTTTTCAGGATGATTATTTTGGCGGATGGCATAATATTGGCATCGGTTCTGCTTTGAAAGACGGTAAAGCGAACATCGGCTCAAAGAAAACTCCTACAAATTTGATCGGCTTTTTCGGTCGTGCCACCTATTCATTCAAGAATCGTTATTTGTTGATGGGAGCCCTTCGTTATGAAGGAGCCAGTCAGTTATGGGGTACTGATAATGCATGGGGACTTTTCCCGTCCGTATCTGTAGGATGGAGAATTACCGAAGAAGCATTTATGAAGAATCAGAAGATTTTTGATGACTTGAAACTTCGTGTGGGATATGGTGTGACAGGTTCACAGCCTAAAGATCCTTTTCTGGGTGTGGCTATGTTGAAATACGGATCGTATGCTTTTGTAAATGGAAATTGGATACAGACCATCGTTCCGGCATCCAACCCGAATCCTGATTTGAAATGGGAGGAAAAGAAAGAAACTAATATTGGTTTGGACTTCGTTTCATGGGGTGGCCGTTTGTCCGGTTCTATTGATTATTATAACCGTGATGTGGATGGCTTGATATACGAATATGGAGTACCGACTCCTCCGAACTTGTATAATAAGACAATGGCCAATGGGGGTACAATGAGAAATCGTGGTGTGGAAGTGTTGGTGACTGTGGTTCCTGTTCAGAATAAAGATTTTGAATGGAGCACTACCGGAACATTCTCTTTGAACTCTAATAAGCTAATCAGTTTGTCTGGCAGTATCTTTAAGTCGGATTACGACTATTTTAATACGGGTACAGTGGAATACTCCGGTCAGGTAGCCGATTCTCACAGAGTACAGGTGGGTGAAAGTATCGGTAATTTCTATGGCTTTAAAGTAGTGGATGTAGACAGTGAAGGGCGTTGGATCTATGAAGACAGGAATGGTGAGCTGGTGAACTATAAGGACTTTACCCATGCTCCTGAAGATAAACATGTGATTGGTAACGGTCTTCCTAAATGGTATGCAGGATGGAACAATACTCTTCGTTATAAAAACTTCGACTTGAATGTGACTATGCGTGGCGCGTTTGGCTTCCAGATAATCAATGGTGGACGTATGAATTACGAGAATGTAAAGAACAGCCGTTTTGAAAATCGTTTGAAATCTGTGAATGACTTGGTGTTTGGCAAGCATACGTTGAGCCCGGAAGTGGAACCGGAATTCAACAGCTATTATGTAGAAGATGGTGACTACTGGAAGATTGACAATATAACCTTGGGATATAGTTTCGGTCAGGTAGGTAAATATATAAAGTCACTCCGTATCTATGGTTCGGTATTGAATGCTTTGACTATAACCGGATATAAAGGTATTGATCCGGAAGTATCAACAGACGGCTTGACTCCGGGATATGATACACGTGACAGATATCCGAGTGTGCGCTCATTTACTTTCGGCGTTAATGTGAAATTTTAATGAACTAAAAAGGAATTGAAGATGAAAACAAATATAAAATTATGGACAATGGGACTGATGACAGCCGCATTGTTGGGAAATACAGCTTGTACTGATTTACTGCATGAGAGTTATGGGCAGGTAGTGTCTGAGGATTACGTGCCGAAAACGGAGGAAGATGTCAGTTATCTGGTAAATGCCGCTTATATACCTTGGCGCGAAACGTTATTGCAATGGAACGGAGTGGTTCGTGCACAGGAATTATGTGCGGATCAGGATGTTCTTCCCGCTCGCGATGGTATTGGATGGGTAGACGGTTATATCTATAAAAGATGGCATCAGCATACTTGGACTACCGAGGATGACGGTGTACTTCAAGGATGGGAACGCACGTACAATGGTGTGAATACCTGTAACCGTATTTTATCTCAGATAGAAGAAGGTGTGATCAGTGTGGATGGAGAAACGAAAGAAAAGTTGATTGCCGAATTGAAAGTACTGAGGGCTTCCTATTATTATATTTTGATTGATTTGTATGGTAATGTGCCCATTGTGACAGACTTTAAAGATACTTCATTACCGCAACAGTCTACTCGCAAAGAGGTCTTTGACTTTATTGTGAAAGAAATAACAGAGAATATGGATTTGTTGTCCGAAACGCCGAGAGGTTATTATTATGGACGTTTCAATAAGTGGGCGGCCCATGCATTGCTGGCTAAAATATATTTGAATGCTGAAGTCTGGTCGGGTACTGCTCAGTGGCAGAAATGTATCGACGAGTGTGATATCGTGATTAATTATGCCGAGAAGTCCGGAGAATATGCATTGGAAAATAATCAGAAGGATGTTTTTGTAACGCATAATGAGAATTCCAAAGAAATAATCTTTGCATTGCCGTTTGATGAAATTTATGTGACGGGATGGAATGATTTTGATTTCCACATGTACACTTTAGCACCTGAAAACCAGGAAACCTATCAGTTGACTGCACGTCCTTGGGGTGGTGTGTGTGCAGTGCCTCAGTTTATTAATTCTTTTGATAAGGATGACGCACGTTTGGAGGCTAACTATATTCAAGGCCAGCAATATACCTATTCCGGTGAAATCTTGAAGCGTAGTATTGATGGAAAGCCATTGATTTATACGGTAGATGTCCCTTCTATTGACCAGTCGGATGTGGATGATGGTTTCCGTTGGGGTAAGTTTGAATATGCCACCGGTATAACAAACCGCTTGAGTAATGACTGGCCGTTGTTACGTTATGCGGATGTATTGATGATGAAAGCGGAGTCATTGATGCGTTTGGGCAAATCGGGAGCAGGTGCTTTGGTGACTCAGGTACGTGAACGTGCCTTTAAGAATGAGCCTGAAAAAGCGCAAGTTACAGATGCAGAATTGATGGGAGGAAGTGTATATGATTATGGCCGAAGAGATAGTTATAAGGCAGAACATGATGGTGGAGCGGATATTAAATATGGTCGTTTCCTTGATGAGTTAGGTTGGGAGTTTTGTCAGGAAGGACGCCGCCGTCAGGATATGATTCGTTTTGGAATCTTCACCACGAAAGCTTGGTTCTCTCATGATAAGAGTGATGAAACCAAAAATCTGTATCCTATTCCAAATAAAGTATTGTTGACCAATAGCAATCTGAAACAGAATCCGGGATATTCTAAATAATCAGGTTATTTCATCCGGTGGAATTTACTTTGGATTTTCACAAAATAGTTCCATCGGATGCTCTTTGTTTAATCATAGGTTGTTCAATAGGATTTTTTTAAGGAGTAAAAGATTGTTTTCATTTATTCCATTAATTTTGCAAGGAAATAAGACTTTGAAATAAACCCCTAATTATGAATTTACTTAAAATCATTTTGTCCACTTCCGCTTTTGCCATAGCTTCAGTAGCTTTGCATGCTCAGTTGCCCACAAAAGTAGAAAGTTTTCCGGTTAGGGATGTGCGGCTCACCGCCAGCCCTTTCAAACATGCAGAGGATATGGATATCCGTTATTTGCTGGGAATAGACCCCGATCGTTTGTTGGCTCCTTATTTGAAGGAGGCTGGCCTGTTCCCTAAAGCAGAAAATTATACTAATTGGGAAAATACAGGACTGGACGGACATATTGGCGGACATTATTTGTCGGCCCTTTCCTATATGTATGCCGCTACAGGCAATCAGGAGATCAAGGTTCGTTTAGATTATATGATAAGTGAACTGAAACGTTGTCAGGATGCCGCCGGTGACGGTTATCTGTGCGGAGTTCCAAACGGGCGCAAAATGTGGAAAGAAATAGAAGAAGGGAACATTCGTGCCTCCGGTTTCGGACTGAACGATCGTTGGGTTCCTCTTTACAATATTCATAAAATGTATGCCGGCCTTCGTGATGCAACTCTTCAGACAGGTAGTAAGGAAGCAAAAGAAATGTTGGTGAAACTCACTGACTGGATGATTCGTCTGATATCCAAACTGAGCGATGAACAGATACAGGATATGTTGCGCAGCGAACATGGAGGACTGAATGAAACATTCGCCGATGTAGCCGCTATCACCGGCGACAAACGTTACTTGAAACTAGCTCATCAGTTCTCTCATCAGACTGTGTTGCAGCCTTTATTGAAACAAGAGGATAAATTGACCGGCATGCACGCCAATACCCAAATACCGAAAGTGATAGGTTTCAAACGTATTGCCGATTTGGAAGGCAATCGGGACTGGAGTGAGGCTGCCCGTTATTTTTGGGAAACAGTAGTAGACCATCGCAGTATCACCATCGGAGGTAACAGTGTGCGTGAGCATTTTCATCCGGCTGATGATTTCAGCAGTATGCTCACCAGTGAACAGGGGCCTGAAACTTGTAACACTTATAATATGCTCCGCCTTACAAAAATGTTGTATGAAACGAGTGCGGACGCTCATTTGATGGATTATTACGAACGGGCGCTTTATAACCATATCCTTTCCACACAAGATCCTGTACAAGGTGGTTTTGTTTATTTCACCCCGATGCGTGCCGGTCATTATAGAGTCTACTCGCAACCTCAGACCAGTTTCTGGTGTTGTGTGGGATCGGGGATGGAAAATCATGCCCGCTATGGTGAAATGATTTATGGACACAAGGATAATAATCTGTATGTCAATCTTTTCATTCCCTCTACCTTGCGTTGGGGAGATATCCATATTGAGCAACAAACGGCTTTCCCCGATGAGGAAGGGACAACTCTTGCTGTTTCTCCGGAAAAGGGAGAGAAGGAATTCGCACTTCTTTTCCGTGTTCCCGAATGGACGAATCCGGAAGCATTACGCTTGTCTGTCAACGGTGAACAACAGAAAGTAACGGTCAAAGAGGGATATGTTAGCTTGAACCGTACTTGGTCAAAAGGTGACAAAGTGAGATTGGAACTGCCGATGCATCTGCGTGCCATTGCATTGCCGGATGGTTCTGCCAACTATTCCATCTTATACGGACCGATTGTGCTGGCCGCCCAATTGGGCAAGCAAAATCAGGATGGTATGTTCGCCGATGACAGTCGTGGCGGACACATAGCCGCCGGGCCCCGTCTGCCTTTACAAACGATGCCTGTCATGGTGGGGGATAAGAATGATATTCTCTCTCATCTGAAGAAAGTGGAAGGCAAACCGTTGACATTTGCGTTGACCGGAGTCTATCCCGAACGTTATGAGGGCATGATTGTGGAACCGTTTTTCCGTTTATACGAGTGCCGGTATATGGTTTATTGGCCCGTCCTGTCCAAACAGGAGTTGCAGGCAAGGCAGGAACAGTTAGCGAAAGAAGAGAAGGAACGTGCTGCATTGGATGGTATTACTACCGACAAGGTGATTTGTGGGGAACAGCAACCGGAAAGCGACCATTTCATCCGGATGGAGAACTCTCGTACGGGGGATGATGAAGGTGTTCATTGGCGCGAGACAACCGGTTGGTTCAGTTATCGTATGAAGACGAATGGAAAACCTGTTCATAAGGTCCGTATCCTGTTCCGTCCTGAGATTCGTAAGGATGCAAAAGTATGGATAAACGGGCAGGAAGTAGGTAAATTAGCTGACAAACCAGCTTCGGATTTGTCGGTTGGCATAGTTGACGTGCCTGTATCTATGCAATCTGATGATCAGTTGGAAATAAAGATTGGTAGAGGAAATGAGAAAGTGACTCCGCATATTTATGAGGTGCGGTTGGTGACTGAATAAATACATGCTTTAAAGTAATAAAAACGATCATGTCTTATGGGTATGATCGTTTTTTATTTCTTTTTATAAATGAAGTACCTGTTTGCTATCTGTCTTTCCGAAAAGATTCTCTATTTTTGCAGGAAACAAACCGAACAGCTAATGAAAATTCTCCATACAGCAGACTGGCATCTGGGCCAGACCTTTTATGAATACGACCGCCGGGAAGAGCATTTCCATTTTCTAGAATGGCTGAAACAGCAGATAAAACAGCATGAAATAGATGTATTGCTGATAGCAGGCGATGTATTCGACAGCCCAAATCCTTCAGCAGAATCTCAACGAGTGTATTATCGTTTTTTAAGAGAAGTCACATCTGAGAACCCTTCTTTACAAATTGTCATCATTGCCGGAAATCATGACTCGGCAGCTCGTCTGGAGGCCCCCAATCCTTTATTGGAGGATATGAATATCATTGTTCGTGGCACGGTGCGGCGCAATGCGGAAGGCGACATAGATTTGCAACACCTCATTGTTCCCCTTTATACAGAAGGAAAAGTGACCGCTTATTGTCTTGCCGTTCCCTATCTGCGTCAGGGTGATTACCCTTCGGCAGAGAATTACTCAAAGGGAGTCCAGCAGCTTTATGAACAGCTTTTCAACAAAGTGAAAGAGAAGGGAATCCCCGTTGTCGCCATGGGGCATCTGCAAGCCACAGGCTCGGAAATCTCGGAAGACGACCGGTCGGAACGTACTGTTATCGGCGGCTTGGAATGTGTATCCCCCGATGCCTTTAATGAAGCCATTACTTATACCGCATTGGGGCATCTGCATCGCTCCCAACGTGTATCCCATCGGGAGAATGTGCGTTATTCCGGAACTCCTATGCCTATGTCTTTTGCTGAGAAGAATAATGCATCCGGTGTAGTTATGGTAACGATAGATACGGAGGGTACAAATATTGAAAAATTGGAATTCCAGCCATTGGCCGGTTTAGTAAGTATTCCCCCCGAAGCTCGTCCGTTGGAAGAAGTGTTGCAAGTCATTGGTGAATTGCCTGACGGTGATGTCACGTTGCGTTCACCTTATCTGGAAATCAAGATCTTAATGACTGAACCCGAGCCTTCTTATAAATATAAGATTGAGGAGGCCTTGAAAGGGAAAGCAGTCCGTTTGGCACGCATCGCCGCCATGCTTCCACAGAAAAAGGCAAGTGGCATTGCCGCCACTTCCTATGAGGAATTGCAGACCATCCGTCCGCTGGATATGGCACTGGATGTCTTTAAACGAAAATATGGAGGGACGGAGATGCCCGATACCATGAAACAATTGTTGGAAAGTGTGATCAAGGAGGCCGGAATATGAAAATAGTAGCGATAAGAGGGAAGAATCTAGCCTCATTGGAAGGCGAATTTGTTATTGACTTTACCGTTGAGCCTTTATGTTCGGCAGGTATATTCGCCATTACAGGCAGTACCGGAGCCGGAAAGTCAACCTTGTTGGATGCCTTATGCTTGGCCTTGTTTGATTGTACGCCGCGTATGAACAAGGCGAAAGAGAATAACGTTTCTGTTATGGATGTCGCCGACAGGGGAATTGCTCAAAACGACAGCCGTTCCATCCTTCGTCGGGGTACGGCCGAAGGTTATTCGGAAGTGGACTTTGTAGCTTTGACAGGGGAGGTTTTCCGCTCACGTTGGACGGTACGACGTTCGCGTGGCAAAGTGGATGGTTCCTTGCAAAAAGTGGAAATGACATTGACTAACCTCACTTCAGGAGTAGAACAGCAAGGAACAAAGACAGAATTATTATCTCACATCAGTAAATTAATCGGGCTTTCTTTTGAACAGTTTAACCGTTCTGTATTGCTGGCTCAAGGTGACTTTGCCACCTTCCTGAAGGCTCGTCAGACTGACAAAGCCGAAATCTTGGAAAAGTTGACCGGAACCGAAATTTACTCACGTATCTCTGCTTCCATCTATGAACGCACCAAGCGGGCGGAAGGTGAATATAAATTATTGCAAGAACGTATCAAAGGCATTGAGTTGTTGACAGAAGAGCAATTGCAGCAACTTTCAGCTGAAAAGGAAGAATTACAAGTTCGCTTGTCCGTTTCGAAGAAAAAAGAGGAAAACCTGTCCGGCAAGTTGAAATGGCTGGAAGAAGAAGGACGCTTGAATATAGGTTGCATACAGGCGGAAGAAACACTTTCGGTTGTCAGAAAAGAAATAGAAGCAGCCCGTCCGCGTTATGAACTGTTGTTCCGTATAGAGCAGGCGCAGGATATCCGCGATGTGTATATGGAACAACGTAATGCCCGGCAACAGACTACTGCCGGACGTTCCCGATTGAACGAAATACAGGTTGCCATACAGAAAAATGCTGCTTTGCAAACTTCCGCGACCGCACAGTGGGAAGCTGCTCAGAAGGCGCAAACGGAATTCAAGGCTTATCTGTTACAACAAGAACCACAATTGGATAAGGCTAGAGCATTGGATGTGCAATTGGCAGAAAATAGAAAACAACTGGTGGAAAGCCGGAAGGAAGTGGCTTTGGCATTACAAGCTAAGGATAATTTGCATCAATCTATCTGTAGGACTGAAAAGGAAATAAGTCTGTTGGCAGAGAAGCAAAACATTTTGCAAACTTGGTTTGAGCGATATACTGCTTATTCCCAACTTATTCCGGCTGTTGAATTGATAACCAGTTTGCTTAGTAATCTGGAAATAGCAAAGACGCAGACTCTGTCGAATCAGCAGTTGCTGGAGAAAGTAAGGAATGCGAATGAAATGGAGGAACAACGTTTGAAATCCGTACAACAAGAGGCCGAGCGCCTGAACCGTCTGTTGCCGGCAGAAGTTCTGTTGCTCCGTGCGCAGTTGGAGGAGGGAAAACCTTGCCCTGTTTGCGGCAGTCTTCATCATCCGATGAGGGAACAGATCAATGTCCAATCCTTGCAGGAAGAAGAACTGAACCGTGCCAAAGAACAGGTTGCTAAGGAAATGGAACAACTGAAGAATACGTTGAATGCCCGTCAACTGGAGATGGCCCGTCTGTCCACCTTGATTGAGAATTATACAGTACAAAGTGAAGATATCTTGAAAAAAGTTGAAACCTGCGTTTCCATTATTCCTACCTGGAAGGATTTATTGGAGCAGGGAACGTTGAAACGTTATGTCCAGCAATTCGGCAGGCAATGGAATACCCGTCTGCAGGAGCAGACCGAAATAAAAGAGGCTCTTACCTCAAAATCTGCCCAAAGGGATAGTTTGAAAAATGAAGAGGCGAATGCTATTCGTTTGTACGAAGAGAAAAAACAGAAAGAAGAAAAGCAACAGACTGAACTGGAAGAACGCACTTGTCTGCGCGCCTCTCTGCTGAATGGTGAACTTACCGAAAAGGTCGTTGCAAACAATGTTAAACGACAAAAGGAATTGGAACAACAACAGGAAAAAGCAATGAACTTGCATCATTCTCTAACCGTACAAGCAGAATCTTACAAAGGGCAGATCGCGCAGTTGGAAAAGGAATTAGTCCGTCTGATTGCTGTTTTGCAACAAGACGAGTTGAAAATAAACGAGTGGCTCACTCTTCAAAAGGAAACGTATGCCGAGTTGGAACAATTGCTTTCCAAAGACAAAAACTGGATACTGGCTGAAAAACAAGCATTGAATGCATTGAAAGAGAAGGAAACCGTTTTTCAGGCAGTCCTTTCAGAGCGAAGACAGAAAAAGGAGGAACATCAGCAAGCTCCCTTGAAACCGGATATCACGGAGAGCAGGGAGTCGCTGGCTGAAACATTGACAGCCTGCACCGCCGCCAAAGAAGCGGAAACCGGGCGCTTGGCCCAAATAGAAGTGACGATACAGAATCATATAAAAGGTAAAGAACGCATAGCCGGCATTAAGAAGGAATTGGAGGAGAAAACTTCCATCTACGAGAATTGGGCGAAACTGAATGAGTTGTTCGGTTCCCAAACGGGGACTAAGTTTAAGGAAATAGCTCAAGGCTATACGCTCGATGTTCTTTTACTTTATGCCAACAGGCATTTGCAGGATCTTGCCCCCCGTTATGAATTGCAGCGTATTCCGGACACGCTGGCCTTGCAGATTGTGGATCTTGATATGATGGGTGAGGTACGTAGTGTCCATTCCCTTTCGGGTGGGGAGTCTTTCTTGGTATCTCTCGCTTTGGCATTGGGCTTGTCTTCCTTATCCTCCAACCGGATGAATGTGGAGTCGCTGTTTATTGACGAAGGTTTCGGATCATTGGATATGGACACCCTGCGCATTGCGATGGATGCTTTGGAACGGTTGCAGATGCAAGGGCGTAAGATAGGGGTGATTTCCCATGTGGCGGAGATGACGGAACGTATCCCCGCGCAGGTGCAGGTGGTGAAGACCGGAAGCGGAAGAAGCAAGGTGCAGGTGATGGGACAAATATAAGGATTGGGCTCCATTACAGATGATGAGTTATAAAGGCAAGTTATAAGGATAGAATGTAGCAAATGATATTCTATGTGGAAATATCTGTCATATTTCGTGTATGTGAAAATGCTTTGTATGATTTGGTTATGAATTGTTAAAAAAAATGTTTTCAAACAAAAAACTCAAAAAAAGTTCTTGACATTGTTGTTTTTTTGGTAAAATACATGTATGTTTGGAATGTTCATCAAAATGGACAAGGAATTATAAACAAAAGCGTTTAGCTGGTTCTGTATAAGTGAAAAGTCGAAATTTCCCGGAAAGTACCAAGAACAGCCATACGTTCAGCCTGCAATATTTAGCGGGGGGCGTTTCCTGTTTGTACCAAAGGCTTCGACTCCCGCACTTATAGACGAGGTTAATGCCCTTCCGCTTTTAATTTAGATGGATTTGCACATAGGGCACAAGCCTGGAGATTATATTATGACAAAAATAAACACGTGCAAATCTCGCTCTTACCTGAAAAGTATTATCAAACATTGGAACTCCACTGAAAAGAAATTTCCAATACAAGGCTGATATATAGATTCATGTGTCTGGTCTATATGTCATAAGTATCTGGTTTTTTCCTGGAAACCGATATTACTTCATATATAAATTCAATTCGGAACTACTTATAAATAAGATCATGGATAAGAAATCTGTAAAAATCAATGCTGAAAAAATATGGTATACACTGAATGAGGTGAAGTCTGTTTCAATATCCGAACTTGCAAGGATACTTAAGGCTCACCCGATAAATCAGGGGGAAAATTCTTTAATTCTATAGAAAATTTGCACCTTTGTACCATGAACAATCAAGG
>NZ_JBCOCI010000018.1:0-67461 GCF_040929485.1 Phocaeicola sp. RTP21198st1_B8_RTP21198_201120
GGCAAAATCCTGAGCAACTTTTTGTTGCTCAGGTACTTAAAAAGTTTAATTTATAATAGTGTTGCGGAATTAAGGTTATAGAAAAAAGAGTATTTCTACGCTCCATCCGCACATTTTCTCCAGTTAGCTGACATGATGATTCCAAACGGATATCAGAAGATGACGCACCTATTTTAAATGTATATTGACCACCGGCTATAGTCCATCCATTATTTGCATAATAAGCCATTTGCTGAAGAGAAACCTTAAAACTTATTATTTTCGATTCGCCGGGGTTCAAATTCACACGGGCAAACCCTTTTAGCTGTATAGGCTTGAGAAATTCCGAGGAAGTAGGAGACAGATAAAGTTGCACAACTTCAGTACCTGCACATTTTCCTGTATTTTTCACCTTACAGCTAACCTCAATCAAATCATCAGTTGTTTGTGCAGTAGACGGAACTTTTATATCGCTATATTCAAAGGAAGTATATGAAAGCCCAAAACCAAACGGATAAGCTATTCTTTCTTGGAATTCACCATTGTTATAACAATAAAGTTCTTTATCTTCAGTCTTAGGATAGCTAACGCATAATTTTCCGGACGGATTGACATTGCCTAACAAAATATCAACAACAGCATTTCCTCCTTCTTCGCCCGGATACCACGCTTGCAGAATAGCTGAACAACCTGCTTCTACTTCGTCAATCACTTGTGGACGTCCACCAAACATAACCAGAACAACCGGTTTACCTGTAGCAATCAGTTCTTTTAAAAACTGTTCCTGATCTCCCGGCAAACAGATACCTTTACGTTGCCGAGCCTCTCCGCATAAGGTAGGATTCTCTCCTAATGCAGCAATAATCACATCACTTTCCGAAGCTACATTTATGGCAGCCTGCCAGTTAGTAGAATCGGATGATTCCATTAACATCATATTCAAGCGTTCAGTTCTAGGATCTCCTTCACGGATAATGGAAGTCTCATTTTTTGCACTCCAATCACATCCGCGTTCATAGTCCACAGTGAATCTACCATTCGCCTTGTGCTTAAAAGCATCATATACAGAAACAATTTTAGGACTGTCAGGGTCTATTTTTCCTCCCCACCAGAATGCCTGCATAGACTGATATGTATAATCTCCTAACATACACCAATATGTATTTGCATTCGGACCGACCAAAGCTATTTTTCTATATTTGCCAGAAAGGGGCAATACATTGTTGTTTTTTAACAAGACAATGGATTGACATGCCAAGTCATAAGAAGTTTTACGATATTCGGGGCAATCCAAATCCAAATTTCCTGTTGCATAAAGCTTCCGGTCTGTAGATAATAAGCCCAGACGTGCTTTCAACATTAATGCACGTTTTACCGCAATCTCAAAATATTTCTCATTAACCAAACTGTCTCCTATTAATTCGGGCAGATATTTATAACAGTTATTTGATGGTAATTCAATGTCATTACCTGCGGTTAGAGCCTCAACAGCCCGTTGTTTCAAGATATCAGGATTTCCTTTTTGACTAGCATATCCTACTGCCCCATAGTCACTGACCACTACTCCGTCAAATCCAAGATATCCACGTAATATTTTATTCAGAAGAGTATCGCTGGATACGGCTTGTTCACTACGGAACCGGCCATAGGATGTCATCAAAACCTTACATCCCGCCTGTCGTATCATAGCTTCATGTGGCAAAAGCACTTCCTCATAAATTTCTTTCCAACTCAAAGAAGAGCCTCCACCATATCCCAAAAAATGCTTGGTGCACGCAGCAACTCCATTTTTCAATCCTTTCTTCTGCAGACCTTCCACAAAAGCGACTCCCATAGCTGCACTAAGATACCCATCTTCACCATAGGATTCTTCTATACGTGGCCAATGAGCGGTACGTATGAGATCGACCATGGGTGACAAAGCAAGAGTAGCGCCAACAGAGCGCATGACTTCTGCCGTTTGTTCCGTTTTTACTGTAGCCAGTTCCGGATTCCATGTGCAGGCTATACCCAATTGTTGGGGATAAACGGTCGCTCCTTTGGCAGCCAGTCCGGTAATGGCCTCTTCGTGAAATATGGCTGGTATACCTGAGGGAGTCTCATGTATCAGATAATTTTGAAGATCACGCACAAAATCACGCAGTTCATTTGGTTCCATATCTAAAGCGCAAGCATATTGACAAATATGCCCTATACCGTCAGGTATCTTCTCTCTACACTTTTCTAATGACAGTTTTCCATCCTCCATTATTTCTTTCGGACGAATACCATACAATTGTGCAACTCTTTCGGCTTGTGTCATTCTACTATAAAGCGTATCTACTTGCAGGCTCATTTCCCGAATGTCGAAATCCTCAATTGTTTTTTCATGGGTTTTAGAAGTACAACCGATAAATCCTAAAGATATTAGTATAAAACAGTAAATTGATATTTTTTTCATATTTGAATTTATATCAGAAAATATTCTTGTAAAATCAAAGACAACTTGAAATAAAAGTATAAATCTGTCCTGCTTCAGTAGCTACATCATATAAATAAGAATCTTTCAATTCCACTCCTTTCAATGGAGCTTTCTCACTAACCAGCGGACGACTAATTTCTTGCTTTTCAAACAATGGATTAGGATTATCTCCTTCCGCTTTAACCAATGTCATACCATCCATCGCCAAAGTATTGTGCACACGTAAGCGAAGATTACCACCGATAGTAGATTTGATAATTGCCGACTCTACCTTGCCGTCTTTCCATTTCAGAGAAACGATTTCGAAACCACCACGTGCACGAAGCCCCCTAATCTCTCCATTTTTCCAGGTATCAGGTAAAGCAGGAAGTAAATGAACAGCCCCATCATGGCTCTGCATCAACATTTCAGCAATTCCGGCTGCACAACCAAAATTTCCATCAATCTGGAAAGGCGGATGAGCATCGAATAAATTTGGATAAGTACCTCCTCCCTGACCTTTCTGTACTTCAGGAGAAACAAAATTCAACTGATTGGTAATCAACTTAAATGCATGATTCCCATCCAAACATCTTGCCCAAAAACAAACTTTCCATCCCATAGACCAACCAGTAGAAGGATCACCACGCTGTATCAATGTATTACGGGCAGCTTCAAAAAGTATAGGTGATGAATAAGGAGAAATTTGATAACCGGGGAAAAGTCCCCATAAATGAGAGATATGACGATGATGGTCATTAGGGTTATCCCAGTCTTCGAACCACTCTTGCAACTGTCCGTATTGCCCTACTTGCATGGGAGGAAGTTGCCTTTTTAATGACAGAATGGTATCACAGAATTGCTTGTCCAGATTCAAAATCTGTGCTGCTGAACGAGTATTTGAAAATAAATCGGATACCAACTGATTGTCCATCGTGATACCTGCAAACAGATTGGCTTTCCCTTTCCAAATACTAGGCGAATTCTCTGGAGAGTTACTAGGAGTGACTACCAGATAACCGGTATTGGGATCTCTTACTAAAAAATCAACAAAAAATTCTGAAGCACTCTTCAGAATAGGATACACGGAAGCCAGGTATTCCTTATCACCCGAATAGAGGTAACGGTCCCACAAATGTTGACATAACCACGCATTACAGGTAGGCCACGGTCCACAATAAGCCCTATCTACAGCACCATTCATACGCCACAAATCCGTATTGTGATGCAATACCCATCCCCGGCAACCATACATCTCCCGGGCAGCCTCCTGACCGTTCTCATACAATTCTTTCACCATTTGTAGGAAAGGCTCATGCATCTCACGCAAATTGGTAACTTCGGCAGGCCAATAATTCATTTCCGCATTGATATTGGTGGTATAACGGCATTTCCAAGCAGGATTTAGTTTCTGATTCCAAATACCTTGTAAATTAGCAGGTTGTCCTCCCGGCTGAGAACTGGAAATAAGCAAATAACGACCGAACTGAAAATAAAGAGCAACCAGATGGGGATCATCGGAAATAGCGAATTCTTTTATCCGGACATCAGTAGGTTTATCAGCCTGCGAAGTGCGTCCCAAATTCAGAGATACACGGTTATAGTATTTTTGATATGCACTGATATGAGCCTGTAAAGCTCGGGCATAATTCTTTCCGGCATTCTTCATGGATACCTTATTACGCCCGGATGGATTTCCGGATATATCCTTATAATTCACAAAATTAGTGGCCATGGCGATATAAATAGTAGCACTATTAGCATTAGTCACGGATAATAATGTATCTCCTGCCACACTCTTTCCACCCTGTAAATCTAACTTCAAATCTGCACGGAAACAAATAGAACCTTTTGTGAAATCGTCTCCTTTAGTTGTGCCTTCCAAAATCAAGGCATTCTTTCCAGAAACGGTAACATCCACCTTCTGAGGACAAGTCAGGGAAGCGGAAAAAGTAAGTTTTCCCGGTTGAGAAGCAGTAAGGCGGACAATGACCAGCTGGTCGACAAAAGAGGTAAAGACCTCACGCTTATAATCTACTCCATTTACAGTATAAGCAGTCGTGGCTACAGCTTTTTCCAAATCCAATTCACGACGGAAGTTTGTATAATTTTCATGACTAGGAAAGTCCAGACGCAAGCTGCCCACTGTCTGATATGGCATCCCGAAACCGTTCTTGGAGAGGATTTTTTCACCTGCCAACGCTTGAGCTTCAGGATATCTACCAGCAAAAATTAACTGACGGATGGTCGCCAACGCTCCTTTAGCCTCAGGATTATAATTTTTATAAGGAGAACCTGCCGATACTGTTTCCTCATTCAATTGAATCTCTTCGGTTACAGGATTACCATATACCATGGCTCCCAATCGTCCATTTCCCAAAGGTAATGCCTCTTCCCAATATCTGGCAGGCTTATCATACCATAATACAGGTTTTTCCTGAGCATCTATGCTGATGCTGACTACAGATAGCAAAACTACAAGTGCTATTTTTAATAACTTACGTGTCATTTTATAATTAAATTAATAAATATCATCGACTTTTATAATGGAGAAAGAAATCCATTCTCTATCAACCAAGCTTCAGCCAACTCCGGCCACATGACCGTGCTTCCCCTTTGTGCACGCAAAGAGATGGCATGCCCGCCGACAGGAAACAGATGCAACGAAGATTTCTCTATTCCCGCTTTATACAAGGCTGTATAATAAGCGATGCTGTTCAAAGGAGAAACAGCCTTGTCATTAGAAGCATGAAACAAGATAGCCGGTGCCGTGTTACCATCCACTTGTTTTTCCAAAGAAAACAAGTTTCTGAGAGCGATATCCTGTTCCCGCTTTCCCAACAGATTTGTCCGGCTCCCTTTATGAACAATAGCGTCATCCATAGAAATAACCGGAGATATCAATACAGCAAAAGAAGGTTTACAACTATATGCATCCAGTGCATCGCCCACTTTTGACCAGTCTTCATCAATAGCACACAATGAAGCGGCCAGATGACCGCCGGCAGAACAACCCATCACTCCCACTTTATGAATATCTATTCCATATTCCTCCGCATGAGCACGTATATAGCGAAGAGCACGTTGTCCATCCTGCAAAGGAGCTTTGTAAGATTCTATTACATCCGGTGATTGCGGGAAACGATGTATCAGGACAAAAGCCGTTACTCCCAAGGTATTATACCATTTTGCCAATGCGATACCGCTGATTTCATGCGCCAGTTTCACATATCCGCCACCAGGAATGATCAATACCGCCGTACCGGTACGCTCGGCTTTTGACGGTTCATAAACATGAACAGCAGGAATTCCGACTTGTACCACACGTTCCCTGACTACAGAATCTTTAAGAACTATACCTTTGCTATTGGGCATATTATTCTGCCACAAAGGAATTATTTTCTGAGCCTGAAGAGTAACCGTCATCAATGCCATCAAAAGAAAACCTAATAAAAATACGAATCTGTTCATTACTTTATACTCCTTTAAAATCCTGTCCATTTACTGTTACATTCTCAAAGTGAATGTTTTCAACACCAGTCACCTTATTTATTTCCGGTTTCATCACTCCATCAAAAGTGCAATCTTTCACAAAAATATCTCGCGCCTGTATTTTATCCTCAAAACCATCCAGATGCAAAACATACTGACTTTTCTTACTTGTGATATTTTCCAAATGAATATTGTGAAAATAAGGAAGATACGGTCCGTCATCCACATGCCAATATTTCAATTCAAAGCCTAAAATAGACTCCTTACATTCACCTACCCTAATATTCCGGATAAATATATTTTCTACTTCGCCTCCTCGCATGGCATTTGATTTTATACGGATAATACGGTCGAGTTCAGGACTGTCCATGGTACAATTTTCCACCCATACGTTACGGCATCCTCCGGTCACTTCACTGCCAATAGCTACTCCGGCATGACCATCCTTCATTCTACAATGACGGACTATAATATTCTCACTGGGGATATTCCAGTAACGGCCATCTTCATCACGTCCCGATTTGATGGCGATACAATCATCACCTGTATCAAAATCACAATCCTCAATCAATACATTCCTGCATGATTCCGGATCACAACCATCATTATTATAGCCATGACTCTGCATTTTGACTTTCCTGACAGTGATATTCTCGGACAACAACGGATGAATAAGCCAGAACGGAGAACGGTTGAGAGTAAATCCTTCCAATAGAATATTCTTACATTTATAGAGGTTGATAAACTGGGGGCGTATACCATTCTCTCTCATAAAGACACGTTCTTTAAAAGGAATAGAATCCTCTTTCATTTCATACAACAAAGTTTTCTCATTTATTTTCTTACCATCTTCCTGTACAATACCACGAATTCTGTTTTCACTGAACCAATTACTGCTATCAGCCTGGCCATCCATCACCCCGTTACCAGTGATGGCAATATTAGTTTCTCCATAGGCATAAATCAACGGAGAGATATTGTAACAATCTATTCCTTCTATGCGAGTCTGCACAAGGTCGAAGAAGAAGGGATCTGTAGTAAACTTCAGTACCGTACTGTCAGATAAATGAAGGTTTACATTGGATTTCAAACGGATGGGGGCTGTGAGAAACTCTCCATCGGGAATAATAACTTTCCCACCTCCCTGCTCAGAACAAATAGTTATGGCCCTATTAATGGCATTCGTATAAAGCGTGTCTTTTACGTCATGATAATCCGTAATCACGAAACTTCTCTCAGGGAAGACAGGAGGTACAATTTGATTATTAACCTCGGTCATTTGATTCCACGGAGATACTTCTTTTTTATCACATGAAGATATGGCTGTTGTCAGAAACAGCAAAGATACCAAAATTTGAGCGGTTCTTGTCTGCATAGTATTGTATTATGTTTATAATTCTATGCAAAAATAGGACAAGATACCTATACAGCCATTGCAGTATTTGGGGCATTAATTATACATTTTGTTCAACAATCGTTTTATGCTTTAATCTGTACTCTTTTGGTGTACATCCCATTGCTTCTTTGAATACTCTGCTGAAATATTGCGGAGTAGTGAATCCACTCATATATCCTACTTCAGATACAGTAAATTCATCTTGTTCCAAAAGTTGGACAGCCCGTTTAATCCGCATCGTCTTTACAAAATCTACAGGAGAAACTCCCATCAAAGATTTCACCTTCCGGTAGAATACAGTCCGGCTCATGCTCATAGCTTCTGCCAAATCGTCAATTTTAAATTCAGAATTCTGAATGTTTTCCTCCACACTCTGAAGAATATTCCGGATGAAATCATTATCAAAATGAGTAACTTGAGGAGTAGAAGGAGTAAGTTGTTCCATAAGACTAGTATCTTTCTCGCCTTCTCTCATCTTTGAAATGTAATAATCATACAATATTTGCCGTTGTTTGAGTAAGGAATCTACTCTGGCTTTCAAATAAGCAGAACTAAAAGGTTTCGTTACATATTCATCTGCCCCGTATTCCAGTCCTTGGATTTGGTCATTCAAAGAAGACTTGGCAGATAACAAAATAATAGGAATATGACAAATATCATTGTTTCCTTTAACCCGTTTCAGATATTCTATTCCATCCATTTCGGGCATCATAATATCACTGATCACGATATCGGGTAATTCTCTCAACGTCATTTCAAGTCCTTGACAACCATTACCCGCTTCAAGAACCACATACTCCCTAGCAAGCACACCACAGATAAAATGGCGAAGTTCTTCATTATCCTCAATAATGAGAATCCGTGTTTCCTTATCTTCTTCCTCTTCTGTAAGCTTATCGGGTATTGCCACCTCCTGTCCGGAATTCTTGCTGTCCGCTAGAATAAATTCAATATTGGCATCGGCATCGAAAACATCACGGTTACCCGGCAGTCTGATAAAGAAACTGCTACCTTCACCCAGTTTGCTGTCTACTCTGACAGTACCATGAAGCAGATTCAGTAATTCTTTGACCAATGAAAGTCCTATACCGGTAGACATATTGGGATCAATCTCATCCAAAGTATCAAAACGGGTAAACAGACGATTGAGCTTTTGGGCATTAATACCTCTACCCTCATCTTTCACCTGCAAACACAAAATCTGTTTCTCGCAAGTAACAGATAGGGAGATACTTTTCTCATCAGGAGTATATTTAAAGGCATTGGACAATAAATTAAAAAGAATCTTCTCCAATTTGTCCACATCCGTATACATAACAAAGGAATCGAGAGGACAAAACAACCTGAAATCAATACGATGCGTATGAGCCATAGGAACAAAATTACCGTAGATTTTTAGAATTAAAGGGATTATATCTACTTGTTCCACCAATACTTTCATCTTGTCATTCTGTATCTTGCGAAAATCCAATATTTGATTGATGAGCCGCAACATTCTGTCTGTGTTTCTTTTGGCCACTTGCATATTCTCCATGCCTGCATCAGATAATTTCTCATTACTAATGACTTCGTCAATGGGACTGGCTATAAGCGTCAACGGTGTACGAAGCTCATGGGATATATCAGTAAAGAAACGCAGTTTTAAGTTGGAAATCTGTTGTTCAAAATCTATCCTTCTTTGCAGGTTAGTAATGCGTAACACAATGCAGATCACTACCAACATAATCACCACGGCCATGGTGATATAGAGCAATACCGCCCAAACAGTTTCACCGAACACAGGATCAATATGTATGGACAAAGATGCCACATTATCAACCCATACCCCATCGGCATTAGTGGATTTGACTTGAAACAGATAATCGCCGGCAGGTACATTCACCAAACTGGCAGAACGATTATTTCCAAGCTCTATCCATTGGTCATTCAGTCCCTTAATTCGATATACGTATTTTATAGCCGGAGAGTTAACATAGTCCAAGGCAGCAAAAGTTATAGTGAAATTACGTTCATCCGGCTGCAGGTACTGAGCCTCATCGTTACTATATATGTCCTGCCTGCGAGAAGTATTATTCTGATAAATGTCAAGATGGGAAAAAACGATAGGAGGAACGAAATCACTCTTATGCAACTCATCGGGAATTATACATAACGCACCATATAGTGACCCTAAAAGCAATTTACCAGAAGATAGCAAAACAGGCCTAGTCTCTGCCATCTGTATCTGATCTTTATACTCTTCGAGCAGATTCAGGCCAGCATCAAATTTGGAAATCTTGTTTTCTGAAACTATCCATATATTTCCTTCTTGATCCTCTATGCTGGACAGTGACAAATCCGGTAATCGGTCATTAGTGGCATTGTAATGTTTAAAGTTCAATCTTTCAGATAAACTGCTACCATCATCCAAAATATTAATACCACCACTCAAAGTAGTTACCAGCAGTTTACCACCCTTAGTTTGGGTTATATCCAATATATCATTATTGCTCAAACTGGAATAACGCTCATCACAAACATTATGAAAAAAACGAATCTCTTCCGGACGGGAAAAATCTGTAGAACAGGACAGCAATCCGCCAGTAGTACCTATCAAAATCACTCCATCAGCCACCTCATATAAACAACGCACTTTCTCACATACATGAATGGGATAATTATTGAGAATATTACCGTAATGAACAAACTTCAAATCTCCTCCTGCGGAAGCAGACTCAACCAAATTGATACCTCCACCGAAAGTGCCAATCCATATTCTTCCAGACGAATCTTGCAAAATAGAGAATATAGACTTGGAAGAAATGCTGTAAGGATTATCTTTATCAGGCAGGTAACAAGTTACCTGATAGTTGTCCTCCCCTTGAAAACGGAATAAAAACAAACCGTCTTCTCTAGTCCCCATCCAGATGTTATGATCCTTATCTTCGTAAATACAGTACACGTCAGCATTAAATGAGACAGACTGATCCGCCACTATTTTTCCTTTTTGCGAAATATTTCCTATCCACTGTCCTAACGAATCATAAAGACAGATGTTTCCCGGTTGAGTTTTATGATTCCGTTTCCAACCAATCCATACACGTTTGCGATGATCTTCCATCAACGAACGAGCAGACTCTTTATGTCTGTTGATTATATAATCCAACCCACTTTGATGAAAAGAAAGATATCCTAATTCACTTCCTGGAGTGGTATACCACAGATTTTTATGATGATCAATAAAATAGCTGAAAGCCTGAAATGAGATTGGTACTCTCACTCCTTTTTCATAAACATAAGCCTGTTCCAAAGATCTAGTCATCGGATCATAAAAGTATAACTCACCTTCTACAGGATTCACCCAAATACAACCATACTCGTCCTCATGTATAAAAGTACAGGGCTTGGTAAAAGGAACTTCCTTTAACTTAGGATAACTTAACAAGATAATATCCTCAGTAGTACAATCTAAACGAATAACCCCGCCCGTGACCCCCAGCAACCAAAAAATACCTTTTCTATCTTGATATATATCAGGACTGATCTCTACAGGCATTTTATAAAGAGTAAACTTGCCTGTTTTCGGATTATAAAACCGAATCTCTTTTCTCTGTAAAATAGCGATTTTATGATCAGATAAAGATTTCAGTCCGATAATCTCAGACATAGGTTCATTGGGGACACATGGAACAACATTTTGACTCTGATAGTCATATCGGGCAAAAAAGCCTTTTGAAGTAGCAAGATAGATATCATCTGCATTCTCTACCATAAACTTAAAAGGCATAAGATTTGCCATACTCTTCTTTCCTACAATCGTAGCTCCTTTATTTGTCAGAATCCATTCATCTCCATCCTTGTCCTGCATCACAATATAGATACTGTCTCCTATGTTATTTTCTATTTTTCCAGTATATAATTGCACTGACTCCGTAGCAGGAAATCTATTTTCATCCAAACGGAATAACTCATTTTGTACACCTACGGCCCATGTTATCCCTTTACGCAATACATACAGTTTTTCAACTGAGTTTATCACCCCTTTGTTGAAAAGAAAGGGATCTTCATACTGACAAGTACGGGTATTAAACAGATAACAATGTTTATCATACGTCTGACACCAAATATTATTCAGAGAACTTTTTTCAATATTGGTAAAACGATGATTTGTTATACGTACATCACTTTCAGGATAAGTTTTATAATTAGTAAAAGAATATCCATCAAAACGCTCTAGTCCGTTCCACGTAGCCATCCATATATAACCATTATCATCTTGAATGAAATTCTGAATATTTTTCTGTGATAACCCATCCTGAACTGAATAATATTTAATATCAATCAAACTCTGACCAAACAAAGGCAAGGCAGAAAAATACAACCATATAAGAAGAATCTGTTTCAACATAGTATTTACCTTTTTCAACCACACAAATATCGGAAAAAGATGTCACAAACCAATAGCCTGAATAGTTATTACAATGATTAGACCTGTTTTTATAAGAAATTCTACCATAAGTAGCAATATCACACCATAACCTCCCCTTTCAAAAGAACTCTGCCGAAGTATAGCTTCGGCAGAGAAAAGAACAAGATGAACGTCTATCCAGACATTCACAATGCTAAACCATAAACTGATCTTTAAAAATTAACAATTCATTATTCTGTCCAGTCCTCCACTATAGCCGAAGGATCCGGATTCAATATAATAGCTTGGTTATTAATAGATTCAAACTTACTAAAAAATAAATTGAACCATGGACAGCAATATCCTTCTTTAGAGTTCATACGATACCCCACCGGACAATTGGTACCTAGATACCCCCGTGTAACAGGCAATTCTAAACGCTTATAATCCCAATAAATAATACCCTCTCCCCAAAATTCTATCCTTTTTTGCAAAATCAATTCCTTACGAAAATCCTCCATAGTAGATGCCGTACATTGATAGGAACTGTAACGATAAGTTTTCATAAAATTCTCTAAAGCAGAAATTCCAGCACTTACCCCCTGACTAGCGGCTATTGCCTCAGCATCAATAAAATACATTTCTTCAACACGCATTAAAAGATTATCTATCGGTGCACCTACATTGGCGTCAATCATATTGCCTTCTTTCGGCTTGAATTTTAAATGAACATATGCAGGCACCTTTTTAAAATTCTCATCGGTGAACAATGTATGATATTTAGTACCTGGAGCCTTTCCAGCATCTTCAGGAGCAATCCAAGTTTCTTTGCGCCAATCATCATCCGAGATTTGCTCAAATAAAACCTTACTGATCATTCTGTGTGCCCCATAGGAAATTCCTCCTACCCCAAATGGCTGTTCTGTACACAAGTGCCCTGCCAAATTAAGCCATACACTGTGAATATTCTCTTTATTCATGATTCCTCCCCACATCCATGCACTTGTCTGAATAGAGTTAAAGGCCGTAAAATAGTCTTTTCCACCATACCATTCCAATTCTGTCAATGGAGCAGCACCACTTTTAACTATAGCCTGTCTTGCACAATCGGCAGCTTTAATATAACAATCCTTATCCGAATCTATATCTAAATCCACATTCTGGATCAGTGCTGCCAAATCATTAGAATACTTTTCAAATCGCGTACCCAATTCTAGCCAAAAACGAGCTTTTAATGCAAATATAATGGACAAATCAGGCATATTCTTAGTAGGCCTCAAGTAATCAGCTAATAGAACTTCTGCATTCTCCAAATCATCCAAGATATATCTGTAAATAGTATAAAAAGGAACCCGCGGATTATTACGTGCTTCTGCTTCCGTTATATTCTCACCAATGATAGGGACTGTTAATCCATATACCCCATTGGTAGCAGCCTCGTCATCCAGCTTAGAAAATCCAGTCTTCTTAAACTCAAACAGACGAGCCATATCCATGTAAATCATCGCACGAAAGGCTTTGGCTATTCCTACATATTGCCTATTTGTTTCTGTAGTATTATCAAGATCCACAATACGGATTAAATTATTGACATTATTCAAAAATTTATAGTAGTAATAATAAATAGAATTCACCTCTGAATTATCAGCCAAGCTACGGCACAATCCGAAAGAATTATAATAATCATAACCAGATTTATATATATAAAAATCCTCACACATAACTTCTCTTATAATACCGTATGAGGTATAGCCCAAGTCCCAAGTATAACCTTGTCCATAAGTATTATATGCATTAACAAAGCCTACCACGGCATTTAACATAGCATTCATAGCAGCTGGTGATTCTGCAATCTGCTCGGAAATAGCGGTAGAGCTTTTGGGAAAGGTCTGTTCGATACAACTGCTCATATTTATACCTGTACCGAAAAGCAGACAGGCAACTACCGCTGTTTGAAATAATATATTTTTCTTTTTCATCGTCTTAAAATTTTTGATTATAACTAAGTTAGAATTGAAGACTGATACCTCCGGAATAAGTACGGAACGGAGCTATCTTTCCTGATGTACCTACTCCTGAAATGGAACGGCGAGGATCCAAGCCTTTTCTTTTTGACCAATAGTATACATTATCGCAAACAAAATATAAACGTAAATTTTTAATTTTCAAATGAGAAGTCCAACTATCAGGTAATGTATACCCCACTTGAATATTTTGTAGATTCAAATAGCTTCCATCAATCAGAAAGCGGTCTGACGAACCAGTCGTATTCAGATCATTGAAATACCAACGTGGAATGGTTGATGAGGGATTTTCTGGAGACCATGCCTTTAGCACATCTTTATGCCAACGGTTACCTACAGATGTTGCAGTTGGGTTACCCATCATACCTGCATAACCGTAATCATAAGTCAAACCACCAACCAAATAGGAAAATTGAGTAGAGAGATCAAAACCATGGAAAGTAATGGAAGTGCCAAAACCACCATACAAATCCGGATTAGGATCTCCACACAAATAAAAGTCGCCTGTAGAATAAGTGGTCGTTGTTTTTTCCTCATTGGTTTCTTTATCCGTATAATACCACAGTGAAAGTCCGTCCTCAGACAAACCGGCAAAACGTTTCATATACCATGTATTGATAGGCAGATCCTCACCATAATATCTGCTTCCATTCATATATCCTCCATGACCATCCATAACAGTAGTCTTTTTCTCATCTGGCAAATAAGTAATCTTATTCTTATAGTGTGTCAGATTCAGATTTATTTTCCATGTAAAATTCTTTTTATTAACAGGAATATAGTTCAGTTCCAGTTCAACACCCTTATTCGCCATATCGCCGATATTATCATAGTACCCAGGATAACCCAAAGAAAGAGGAACATTGAACCAATTTAACATATCAGTAGTCTTACGATAAAACAATTCAACACCACCATTCAGTTTTCCTTTAAGCAGTTCAAACTCAACTCCCAAATTCATGTTAGTATTCGTTTCCCAAGTTATATCTTTTTTCCCCTTACTATTAAAAGACAATGAAAGTTCATCATTACTATTCACTATATTATATCTGTCTGTATAATTATATGAACCTATATTATCATTACCTTGCTGTCCTATGGAGAACTTTATTTTGAGCATATCAATCCATTTCACATCAAACCAGTCCTCTTTAGACATTAGATAAGCACCGCCTACAGAATAAAAATTACCCCACCAATGATCAGGATGAAAACGCGAAGAAGCATCACGACGATAAGAAGCCGAAAAATAATATTTTGCATCGTAATCATATAAAGCACGGAAAAAATATCCCTCCGTATTATAATCATTCGAATAAGAAGCAGCACTTGAACCATCTATAACAGCCCCATTCAATTCATGGTTTCCCCAATATGAAAACATATTTTTCTTGGATGCGGATAATTCTGCATAATTATATTTATAACTCTCATGTCCCAACATTACCGAAATATTATGTTTACCAAAATTATGGCTATAATTCAATATCTGCTGTAAGTTTAATGTAGTAGTACGATAATGATACATTGTCACTGTGCCATTCTGTTCTGCACCAAAACCATAATATGGATTTGTTGTAGTATAATATCTGATTTCATTAACTGTGGTTCCCACATTAAATGTAAACTTAAAATCTTTCAAAAAAGTAATATCTACAAATGCATTACCATTAAATGTATTACCATTCCTATTTTCTTGGTTAAGCATAGATGACTGAATAGAAGAATTAGGATGGTTAGGACGTGCCAATCCCAGTTGTGCCGTCGCTGTTCCATAATCATATACTTTCCCATTTAAATCCGTCAGAATATTTCCATCAGCATTCCTCACATATACAGGATAGATTGGTGCCATGCCCTCTGTAAAGCTGGATAAATCCGTATCATACTTTTCTGTCAAGGAAGCACTATTACTATGTGTATAACTGATGTTAGCACCATATTTCATCCATTTTTTTGCTTGGTACAAGCCTTTAAAACGAGCGGAATATCGTTCATAATTTGAACTAGGAACAATTCCATCATCTTTTAAATAACCAAAAGAACCATATGATTGCATCTTATCGGTTCCTCCAGCAATATTCACATTATATTCTTGACGCAAGGCAGAACTATAAGCTTCATCAACCCAATCATCCGGATAAAGCATATATCCATTAACCACCCTGCCCAAAGTTGCATTGGGATTCAGCTTTCCGTTCATACCAATAAGATTTTCGTTTTCAGGATAACTATACACATTATAAGTCAAACCACCATTTTCCTTCGTATTACCCACCATATTTTTATTAGCTTGAGCATAAGCCTCTCCTTCTGAAAGCCCCTTTACATACCTCAATTGATTATATAATGCCTTATAATGTGCTTCATAATATTCACCCGGATCTTTGATATAGTCATAATCAATTGTACCACGAGTATTCACTCCCCATTTTGCACTAGCCGTAACAACAGCTTCACCAGCTTTTGCCTGCTTGGTAGTAATAATAATAACACCATTGGCACCACGTGCACCATATAACGCATTTGATGCTGCATCTTTTAAAACGGACACTGATTCAACATCAGATGGGTTGATATTGTTCCATCCTCCCTCATAGGGCATACCATCTACAATAATAAGTGGATCATTATCCGCATTGATAGAACCAATACCACGAATTATCAATGTTGGAGCATCTCCTCCCGGCTGCCCAGATCCACTTGTCATTTGTAAGCCTGCCACTTGTCCAGCAAGTGCCTGAACGACGTTCGTTGTCTGTCTTTTAGAAAGTTTCTCAGCATTTACAACTGAAGCCGATCCAGTAAATGCCGACCTTTTGGCTGTACCATAAGCAACAACCATCACTTCATCCATCATTTCAGACTCTGTAACCAATACTACCTTGACAAAAGATTTAACATCAACCACTTGGGTCTTCATACCAATAAATGAAACCATTACTTTCTTATCAGTTGGTTTAATATTATCCAACACAAATTTACCATCCACATCTGTTATCGTACCATGTGTAGTTCCCTGTATCAACACAGAAGCTCCTACTACCGGCAATCCATCATCCTTGGAAAGAACAATTCCCGACATTTTGGTTACTTGAGCCGATAAATGGCCTATTACAACTAATAAGCACATTAAAAACAGAACAATGCGTTTTCCCATACCATTTAGATTTTTTTTAATAGGTTTAATATGATGGAAACAAATATATTAAATATAATCGATGAATAAAAACTTTATTCACTTTTTTTCTTTATATTTTTTAAAACGATAAGTGTTTTGTGCAAAAATTAAGTCCCTCGTGTCTACCGATTCCACCATTCGAGCATCCTCGACGAGAGAGAGCGGAAAACGAGACTCGAACTCGCGACCCTAACCTTGGCAAGGTTATGCTCTACCAACTGAGCTATTTCCGCCTTTTGTTTTAACGGATGCAAAGATAAGTCATTTTATAATACCAACCAAACTTTGCACCCATTTTTTTATTTACAATCGTAAAATTCCCTCTATTTCGGCCAATTCTTCATTAGTAAAGTTCAAATTATCCAATGCATGAAGATTATCTGCCAACTGTTTCACAGAACTTGTCCCCACAATAACAGAAGTCATTCGTTCGTCTTTCAAGACCCATGCCAATGCCATCTCAGCCAAAGTCTGGCCACGACGAGCGGCTATTTCATCCAACCGACGTGCTTTTCCTACTTTATCTTCTGTCACTTGATCTACTTTCAAAAATCCGGTAGAACGGGCCGCACGAGAATGTTCCGGAATACCATGCAGATATTTTTTAGTCAGCAAGCCTTGCGCCAAAGGCGAAAATGCAATAAAACCGGAGCCTTGTTCTGCAGCCAATGGCAATGATTTCTCCTCTACAGTACGGTCAAACATACTATAACGATATTGGCTAATGAGACACGGCACACCGGCAGCCCTCAACATTTCATAAGCTATTTTAGCTTGTGCTGGAGGGTATTTTGAAATACCCACATACAATGCCTTTCCTTGTTTCACTATATCAATCAATGCCTGCATTGTTTCCTCAACAGGAGTCACCCCATCATAACGGTGACTATAGAATATATCAAAGTAATCCAAACCGGTACGACGCAAACTTTGATCAATGCTGGCCATTAAATTCTTACGCGAACTGTTTCCTCCATAAGGTCCATCCCACATTTCATGCCCTGCTTTTGAGGAAATAATCAATTCATCACGATAACCTTGAAAATTTTCCTTTAAGATTTTACCAAAATTAATCTCAGCACTTCCCGGAATGGGGCCATAATTATTAGCCAAGTCAAAATGCGTAACCCCATTATCGAAAGCGTATTTAATCATATCGGTTGCCACACCGAAATCGTCCACACTGCCAAAATTATGCCACAAGCCTAAAGAGATACGAGGCAAAAGTAATCCGCTATTCCCACAGTATTTATACTGCATCTTGTCATAGCGCTCTGCTGAAGGTTGATATTTCATGATCATGCGATTTATAATTGTTTCTATCTACCCAAAAGGGATTGTTCTGCCTGCTCCATGACTGAGAAGTTAAAACCATCTACTACCTGTTGCATCAGATTTTCAATTCTGTCATTACACAAATTACCTATACTACCCTCATGAGTATGATGTACCTTCTTGTTGTGAGTAAATTTTCCGGCTTCTATATCCAAGCCCACCTTCTTATAAGCATCACGGAATGGCATGCCCTCAGAAGCCAGACGGTTAACCTCTTCCACACTAAATATATAAAGGTAACGATCATCATCCAGAATATGCTCGTTGATTTTAATCTTGTCCATAATATAGGCAGCCATTTGCAAACACTCCTTCAGCTCCTGAAAAGCAGGCAGGAATACTTCTTTTATAATCTGCAAATCACGGAAGTAACCCGAAGGCAGATTGTTCATTATCATCATAATTTGTTGGGGGAGAACCTGTATCTTGTTACACTTAGCCCGTGTCAGTTCGAACACATCGGGATTCTTCTTATGGGGCATAATACTGGAACCAGTTGTACACTCGTCCGGAAGTTTCACGAAGCCAAAATTCTGACTACTAAACATACAAGCATCAAAAGCCATCTTAGAAACGGTTCCGGCAATAGAAGCCAAGGCAAAAGCTACATTACGTTCCATTTTGCCACGTCCCATCTGCGCATATACCACATTATAGTTCATCGAATCAAAACCCAGCAGACTAGTAGTCATCTCACGGTTTAGCGGGAAAGAAGAACCATAACCGGCAGCAGACCCCAACGGATTACGGTTGCACATTTTGAATGCGGCCTGCAGAAACATCATATCGTCCACCAAACTCTCTGCATATGCACCAAACCACAAGCCAAATGAAGAAGGCATCGCTATCTGCAAATGGGTATATCCCGGCATCAGCACATCTTTATATTGATTGCTTTGAGAAATCAGCACATGGAAAAGCCGCTCTACTGCTTCGGCCACTTCTTTTAATTCCGCACGAGTAAACAGCTTCAAATCCACCAGCACCTGGTCATTGCGTGAACGTCCACTATGAATTTTCTTCCCGACATCTCCCAACTTACGCGTCAACATCAATTCTACTTGCGAGTGTACATCCTCTATACCATCCTCTATTACAAACTCTCCCTTTTCGGCAGAAGCATAGATATTCTTTAATTCCGCTAACAGCATTTCCAATTCTCCGGCCGTAAGCAAACCAATACTTTCCAACATGGTGATATGTGCCATTGAGCCCAATACATCGTGTTTAGCCAGATAAAGGTCCATTTCACGGTCACGTCCTACTGTAAAACGATCTATCTCCTCATTTACTCGGACATTTTTTTCCCAAAGTTTCTGTGCCATATTTTTCTTTATTTTTTAATAAGGAATCATCGATAACATCTCAGCCAGTTTATCCACCCCATCCTGTAAAGGTTTAGTAACCATCGCCTTCATAAACATATTCACTTCTGCACGAATAGTTACTTTCAGTTTTGCCTGCCCAGCCTCTACAGGCAAAATCTGAATCCACAAATTCATAGGGACCGGAGATTTTTCACTTTCGAATTTAACACATTTACAAGGTTCACGTTCTATAATACGCAAAGTAATGCTTATGCCTTGTACCGTAAAACTTAAAGAATCACAGTCGAACTCCATACCTTGTACCTTGTCAGCCAATTTATCACGTACAGATTCCAAGTTACTTAAATCCGACAACTTATTAAACACCTGCTCCTGACTATAAGGAACATATTTCACACTACTCTCAAATTGTGCCATAATACCTGCTCTCTAAAAACACGAAAAGAACAATCCGGAAATCCATAAAAATTTCCGAACGGTTCTCTTCATATTATATTTGTTTTAAAACTATAACTTATTTGCCTGCCTCCCAATGAGCCGGATCCTTTCTCCAGTTATCTAAAACAGAAACATCCTCTTCATTAATATATCCGGTTTTCAAGGCCGAATCCAATACAGCTTCATAATTAGTCAGAGTAACCAAGTTCACTTTTGCTTCCTTGAACGCTTCAATTGCCACCGGGAAACCATAAGTAAATGCAGCGACCATACCAATCACTTCACATCCGTCACGACGGATAGCTTCAACAGCTTTCAAGCTACTGCCGCCAGTTGAAATCAAGTCCTCAATAACTACGACTTTCATACCAGGACGAAGTTCACCTTCAATCAGGTTTTCCAAGCCATGGTCTTTCGGAGTAGAACGAACATACACAAACGGCAGATTCAATTCTTCAGCCACCAAAGCTCCTTGAGGGATAGCCCCTGTCGCCACACCGGCAATAGCATCTACCTGACCGAACTTCTCCAGGACAATACGGCTAATCTCAAGTTTCACAAAATTACGAAGAGAAGGATACGAAAGAGTTTTGCGGTTATCACAATAAAAAGGCGACTTCCAACCGGATGCCCAAGTAAAAGGATTAGCCGGCTGCAACTTGATAGCCTTAATCTTCAGTAATTTCTCTGCGAATAATTTTTCTAAAGTCTTCATAACTCAACTATATCTGATAAATATTGTGCAAAAATATAGAAATACATCGAGATAATGAAAAATCGGACAAGGTATTTTTCTAAAAAATAGTTGTTGTTATCAAGATTCCCCTGCCAATGCCAAAGTAAGTACACTGATACGTAATCCGGGTATGCCACGAAAGGCATCAGCGCAAGAAACAACCGTAGCCCCTGTTGTCAGCACATCATCCACCAACAATAGATGCTTTCCTTCCAAGCCATCGGGGAAAATACAGGCAAACAAATTTCGCACGTTTTCCCATCTTGCATATTGTCCTTTATGCGTCTGCGTATCAGTATATCTGCTTCTTATCACAACTTTAGTGTTCATAGGAATACCTGTCACCACCGAAACTCCCCGTGCCAAACATTCACTCTGATTATACCCCCTTAAACGTTTTTTACGTTGATGTAACGGGACAGGAACAATCAAATCTATCCCATCAAAAAAATGAGAACACATAAGTTCAGATGCCATCATCCGCCCCATCACTTCACCCACTTCTTGATTACCATGATATTTCAGTTCATACAACAACTGTCGGACATTCCCTCCCTTTGCATAATAAAGAAAAGAGGTGGCATGCTCCACCGGTATTTTTCCCCAGAAGTTACATTCTACAATATTATCTTTCCGTAAATGAAATTGAGTACGCGGAAGCCTTGACAAGCATTTCAAGCAAAGCACTCTCTCCCCTGATATAAGCTGCCGCCCACAAAGCAGACAACTATGTGGGAAAAATAAATTCCAAAGATCAGTCCAAATAGACATCATCTTCTCCGGTTTGTTTCACACAACGGCAAACAGCCTCTATTTCAAATCCTCTACCAACAGCAAAACGAATCAATTTCCCATTCCGTTCGTATTCCGTACATGCTTTCACTCTACTTCTTTTCTGCTCGATCAAGCCAGACAGAATCTCCACATACTCCCGTTCATCTATCTCCTCCAACCCTTCGGCTATAACATCCGCAGGGATCTTCTTCATGCGCAAAGCCTGACTGATTTTCACTCTGCCCCATTGGTTAAAGCGATATTTATCACGAACAAAAGCCGAGCAAAAACGCTTCTGGTCAATGTATCTCTCATCCTGCAAATGCCGAACGATTTTCTCCATCACTTCCGGAGTTGCCCCCCATTGTGATAATTTAGCCTCTACATCCGTTACACAACGTTCCATTGAAGAACAATAAGCTTCTGCCTTATACCTCAACTCATTCTCACTTAATTCTCCTTTCATCTCATTTTTCCGCTTTTATCATTCTATCATTTTGAAAGAGATCTTTCCTCAATTCTATATTTTTGTATCCCAAACCAGCTAGCATATCCACCGTCTCCCGGCCATATTCCTGATTAATTTCAAAATAAAGCCTTCCACCAGACACTAACATATCCCTACCCAATTCTGCTATTTTCCGATAAAACAGCAATGGACTATCATCCGGCACAAACAAAGCCAATTCCGGCTCCCACTCCAAGACATTAGCACTCATATTCGCTTTCTCCTTTTCTGTAATATAAGGTGGATTGCTGACAATGACATCAAACTGCTCACCGGCAGGAGAAGCAAGCAGCACATCCCTTTGCTCAAGAGTTACACGAACGCCGTTCCGCCTGCAATTACGTTCTGCAACTTGCAACGCCTTTTCTGAGACATCCCATGAAACGACCTCCGCCTCTTCCAGATTCTTGGTCAAAGAGACAGCGATACAACCACTCCCCGTACCAATATCCAATATTTTAACCCGACCATACTTATGTTCCCGTATAATCCAATCTACCAACTCCCCCGTTTCCGGACGTGGAATCAATACATGTTTATTCACTTCAAAAGTAAGACCATAAAACTCTTCAGTGCCTATTATATATTGAATAGGTTCTAGTTTTTGCAGACGGACCAGAATATCATCCAACCGTTTCTGCTCATTCACTGAAAAAGTAGTATCTTTGCCTGCATACAATTCAACAACAGACATACCGAAGACTTGTGTAAGCAGCAATTTAGCCATAGGTACAAGTTCTGTATCGGGGTAATACCCCTGCAAGGTTTGTTTTATGTAAGATACAACAGGATTCATAGTGTCATTTTATATGCAAAAGTAAGAATTTAAACAAGACTGTTATGACAAAAGATGAAAAATATATTTCCCGTTGTCTGCAACTGGCACACAACGGACTCTGTAACACAGCTCCTAATCCGATGGTAGGTGCTGTCATCGTATATCACGATACCATTATTGGAGAGGGCTACCACATCCGTTGCGGAGAGGCACATGCCGAAGTAAACGCCATACGTTCCGTTAAAGACGAAAATCTGTTGAAGGAATCAACCATTTACGTAAGTCTGGAACCATGCTCCCATTATGGGAAGACCCCTCCCTGCGCCGATCTGATTATAGAGAAGAAAATCCCTAAAGTCGTGATAGGCTGCATGGACCCGTTTTCTCTGGTAGCCGGCAGAGGTATCGAAAAACTGCGCAAAGCCGGTATTGAAGTAACTGTAGGTGTATTAGAGGAGGAATGCCGGCACCTGATAAGACGCTTCATTACATTCAACACACTCAAACGCCCATACATAACCTTAAAGTGGGCAGAATCTACCGATGGTTTCATCGATATAAACCGCACAGGAGGAAAACCGATCAAACTATCCAATCCACTGACCAGCATGCTGGTACACAAAAAACGCGCCGAACATGACGCTATATTAGTAGGACGACGCACGGCATTACTTGACAATCCCTCCTTATCCACCCGGAATTGGTACGGCAAGCATCCCGTACGCCTGGTAATAGACAAAGAATTGACATTACCGCGAGACCTGGAACTTTTCAGTGGCAGGATAAAGACATTCGTGTTCACCCGAAAATCCCCCCATCAGCCAAACACATTAACAGAATACATATCTTTGGATTTTAGCAAAGACATCCTGCCGCAAATAATGGAAGTATTATATCAGAAAAAAATACAATCACTTCTAGTAGAAGGAGGAAGTATTTTATTACAGTCTTTCATAGATCCCAGTCTATGGGATGAAGCCTTCATAGAAAAGGTTCCACTGTGTTTGAAGAATGGGATAGAGGCACCTTCTATTCAAAAAAAATACTTTAAATTGAATAAAATATACTTTGGAAGAGAAATAATGCATGCCGTCCATCCACAAAACCAAAGACAAAATGTGGCTGATTGACAGAGAAAAAGGGCTAGTTTATCTATAAATTAATATAAAACTTGCCCTAAAACTTCTGTATAGAAAAAAATCTTCCTACTTTTGCGACTTGTAACAATAGACTCATTTGCAAATGAAAATAAAGTTTTTGACTGTCATCACAAGTCTGCTTACTGCAGCTTTTATGATTACATCTTGCTTGGACGACAACGAAGTAGAAACAGAATATAGTTCAGAATCAAGCATTACCGCTTTTGCTATAAAAGATAAAATTGAAACTCAATATACCGAAAAGGTTAATGGCAAAGATACAACGCTGACATTCACCGTTGATGGTACCAAATACCCTTTTGCCATCGACCAAGGCACAAGACATATCTACAATGTAGACTCCCTGCCAGTCGGTACAGACATCAGCAAAGTTGTAGTCAGCATAACATCAGATGGTATCGGAGTTTTTATTGTTGCAGAGGACAAAGATTCGTTGTGGAATGAAACCGACTCCTTGAATTTCGAAAAGCCTATCCAATTTAAAGTTATGGCAATGAGCGGAGTCTATGGGCCTATTTATAAAGCTGAGATTAATGTACATAAACAAGTTCCCGACTCATTGCAGTGGAGCCATAGAGGAAGTAGTTTCGACAACACCATCCAGGCACAAAAAGCAGTCACATTAGGAGATTATATTTATGTTTTCGCACAGCAAGACAATGGTGCCGCTGTTACAAGCACCCACATCAATGATGGAGGAACCTGGACACCCTTACAGGCTTTACCTGAAAATATGCTAAATGCGGACTATTCTTCTGCCATGGCATGGGGAGACAAATTATACATACTTGCCGACAATGACCTGTACTGTTCCTCTGATGGAAAAAGCTGGAGCAAGATTGGCACTAACACCAAATTCGAGAAGCTGATTGCCGGCGTTCATTCAGAATATAACCGCAAATTGTACGCCATAGACACCAACAATCATTTTATGGAAAGTACGGATGCTATGGCGTGGGATACTAATGGAGAGGTTCCGGCCAATTTCCCGAAAAATCAGATATCATACACAGCTTACCCGTTGGTAACCAATAAATCCATAGACCGTATGGTACTAATGGGGGAAAATCCCATTGCGACCGACACGACCTCTACTGTATGGACCAGACTGACCACAGAAGACAGTTGGGCAGATTATCCTACAGCCGCATACGATAGTTTTTATTGTCCCAAGCTGGCTAATATAGCCATGATTCATTACAACGACCAATTATACGCTTTCGGTGGTCCGGGCAAAAGTTTCGGTAAGGACATTCCCGCCTTCAGCCAATTCTATGAATCAACAGATCAAGGCGTTACATGGAAACCTGTTTCTAGATATGTATTTTTCCCAACAGAATTCCCCGATCTATACCATCAGGCAGACGGCAACTATTCTTATGTTATAGACAAAAATAACTTTTTGTGGATTATATGGAGCCGAAGTGGAGAAGTATGGAGGGGAAGAATCAATAAGTTGGGATTCGATTCCAAGGAATAAAGTCAAAGAGAGTCATATAAAATAGATTGCGACATGCCATATAGAGAGCAAATAGACAAAAGCCGTATACCTGCCCATGTAGCCATTATAATGGATGGAAATGGAAGATGGGCTAAACAACGTGGACAGGCACGTAGCTCCGGACATCAAGCCGGTGCAGAAACTGTACACACCATAGCAGAAGAAGCGGCTAGACTGGGAGTCAAATACTTGACACTATATACTTTCTCTACCGAAAACTGGAATCGCCCGGTAGATGAAGTCGCTGCTCTGATGAGTCTTCTGATGGACTCCATTGAAGAAGAAACTTTCATGAAAAACAACATCAGTTTTCGCATTATCGGTGATACGGCAAAGTTACCGGTAGAAGTTCTGGAACGATTGAACCAATGTATTGAACACACCTCAATCAATACCGGCATGTGTCTGACACTTGCTTTAAGCTACTCTTCCAAATGGGAAATAACAGAAGCGGTAAGACAAATAACGATCAAGATTCAAAACAACAAACTAGCCATTGACGACATCGATGACAATTTGATAAGTGCGCATTTAAGTACAAACTATATGCCCGATCCAGATTTGCTTATACGTACCGGAGGAGAAATCCGCCTTAGCAACTATCTGCTTTGGCAATGTGCTTATTCCGAACTATATTTTTGTGAAACGTTCTGGCCGGATTTCCGCGAAGAAGAATTTTGCAAAGCCATTTATGATTATCAGAAAAGAGAACGCCGTTTCGGCAAAACCAGTGAACAAATATAAAGTTAGATAAAATGCTATATCGTATTTCACTTATACTATTAACGCTTACATGCCTATTTTGCTTTTCAACAGGCAGTTACGCCCAAGAAGCAAACGTAGAAGAAAACGACAATCCAGTCATACTTTATTCCGGAACGCCCAAGAAGTATGAAATCGGCGGAATCAAAGTAGAAGGCGTAAAAAACTATGAAGATTATGTATTGATCGGACTTTCAGGACTATCGGTAGGACAGACCATTGTTGTTCCGGGAGATGACATTACCACAGCTGTAAAACGTTATTGGCGACACGGACTGTTCTCTGATGTACAAATCATAGCTGAAAAAATTGTTGGAGACAAGATCTATTTAAAAATCATCCTGGCTCAACGTCCACGTATTGCCGACATTCGTTACCACGGCGTAAAGAAAAGCGAGCGTGAAGATTTGGAAGCCAAACTAGGTTTGGTAAAAGGAAGCCAGATTACTCCCAACTTGATAGACCGTGCTAAAATATTAATCAAGAAACATTTCGATGAAAAAGGTTTTAAAAACGCCGAAGTGACTATTGTAGAGCGTGATTTGGCTGACAATAAAGACCAAGTGGATGTTGATGTAATGATTGACAAGAAAGAAAAGGTGAAAGTCCACAAGATCACCATTGACGGCAACACTGTGTTGAGTGACAAGAAGTTAAAGCGTGTCATGAAGAAGACGAATGAGAAAAACAAACTTGTCAACCTCTTCCGTACCAAAAAGTTCATTGAAGAGAAATACGAAGAAGACAAACAGCATATCATCGACAAATACAACGAATTAGGTTACCGCGACGCACAAATTGTTGTGGACAGCATTTCTCCATACGATGACCGTACCGTCGATGTGTATATGAAAATAGAAGAAGGTGACAAATACTATCTGCGCAACGTGACATGGGTAGGTAACACCATTTATGCTTCGGACTGGCTGAACGAGCAACTCCGTATGAAAAAAGGAGATGTTTATAACCAGAAATTAATGACCGAGCGTCTAACCGGTGATGAAGACGCTATCGGTAACTACTACTATAATAAAGGATACGTATTCTACAACCTTGACCCGGTAGAAGTAAACATAGACGGTGACTCCATTGACTTGGAAATGCGTATTCAGGAAGGTCCTCAGGCCTCTATCAGCAAAGTGCGCATCAACGGTAACGACCGTTTGTATGAAAACGTGGTACGCCGTGAGTTAAGAACCAAACCGGGAGATCTGTTCAGCAAAGAAGCATTGGAACGTTCCTATCGTGAGATAGCCCAAATGGGACATTTCAACCCTGAAAATATCCAGCCGGATGTTCAACCGGATCCTACCAATGGTACAGTAGACATCAACTGGAATCTGGAGTCTAAAGCAAATGACCAGGTAGAGTTCTCGGCAGGTTGGGGACAGACCGGTGTTATCGGTAAATTAAGTTTGAAGTTCACGAACTTCTCTATGGCAAACTTGTTCCATAAGAGTGATAACTACCGAGGATTCCTGCCACAAGGTGATGGGCAGACATTGACCATCAGCGGACAGACCAACGGTAGTTACTACCAGTCATATAGTGTATCGTTCTTTGACCCGTGGTTTGGCGGGAAACGTCCGAATTCATTCTCTGTTTCGGCTTTCTACTCCATACAGACAGATATCAGCAGTAACTACTATAACTCAGCTTATATGAATAATTACTATAATTATTACAGCGGTTATGGTAATTATTATGGTGGATATAACAACTACGAGTCTTATTATGACCCCGACAAATCTATCCAGATGTATGGAGCATCCATCGGTTGGGGTAAGCGTTTGAGGTGGCCGGATGACTACTTTACCCTGTCAGCCGAACTCTCTTACCAACGATTTATATTGAAAGACTGGAGCTACCTGTATATCAAGTTGAACAACGGAGAGTATATGTCAACTGGTAATTGCAACAACTTGAGTTTGAATCTAACTCTGGCACGTAACTCTACGGACAACCCGATTTTCCCGCGTCGCGGTTCTGAATTCTCGGCTTCCGTACAGTTGACTCCTCCATACTCATTGTTCAGTAACAAGGACTACTCGGTATACGGTAAAGATGATTATGATGAAGCGGCAAGCATGTTCAACTGGATTGAATACCATAAATGGAAATTCAAATCAAAGACCTATACCGCCCTTACAGGAGGTCAGAAATGTCCGGTTATTATGACACGCGCAGAATTCGGCTTGCTGGGTCACTATAACAAATACAAAAAATCACCTTTTGAAACATTCTACATGGGTGGTGACGGTATGACAGGCTATAGCACCAGCTACGCTTCCGAAACCATTGCACTGCGTGGTTACGAAAACGGTTCATTGACCCCTTATGGTAGTGAAGGCTACGCTTACGTACGTTTAGGTGCAGAATTAAGATACCCGTTGATGCTGGAGAATTCGACCAGTATCTATGCGCTAGGCTTCATCGAAGGAGGTAACGCATGGACAGATGTAAGCAAGTTCAATCCGTTCCAGTTGAAACGCTCGGCAGGTGTCGGTGTCCGTATCTTCCTGCCGATGATTGGTATGATGGGTATTGACTGGGCATATGGTTTCGACAAGATTAACGGCTCCAGCCGTTATAGTGGAAGCCAGTTCCACTTTATCCTAGGACAAGAGTTTTAATAACTAAAAACAAAGTGATTATGAAAAAGGCTATCCTATTATCTCTATTGTTTGTGGCTTGTGTATTCACAGCCAGCGCTCAAAAGTTTGCCTTGATTGATATGGAATATATCCTGAAGAATATTCCTGCATACGAACAGGCGAATACCCAACTGAATCAAGCTTCACAACAATATCAAAGTGAGGTGGAGGCGAAAGCAAAAGAAGCGGAAACACTTTATAAAGAATACCAGAAAGCCTCGGCTTCCCTGTCGGCCGCACAGAAAACGCAAAGAGAAGAAGCAATTGTGGCAAAAGAAAAGGAAGCAGCCGAACTGAGAAAGAAATATTTCGGTCCTGAAGGAGAAATGGCCAAAAAACAAGAAGCATTAATCGCACCTATTCAAGATAAAATCTATGAAGCGGTAAAACAGATTTCAGAGCAAAAAGGATATGCGGCAGTAGTAGACAGAGGCTCTGCCCAAAGTATTATTTTCGCGTCTCCAAGCATTGATATCAGCAATGAAGTGCTCTCAAGATTAGGATATTCAAATTAATTTCCTACATTTGCAACCGATAATCCAAATTTGCAATAACTAATAAAAAATAGAACTATGTTGAAAAAAATTGCTTTACTACTTTTACTCATCGTTCCGATGAGTGTATTTGCTCAGAAATTCGGGCATCTTAAATCTGCAGATGTACTTACTGTCATGCCGGAATTTACAAAGGCTCAGACTGACATCCAAGCTATGCAGAAACAATATGAGGATGAAATGAAACGTGCGACTGATGAACTGACCAAAAAATATACTGAATACCAACAGGAACAAGCCAACCTTCCTAAGAACATTCAGGAAAGACGCCAGAAAGAATTGCAGGAATTACAGGAAAAAGGAATGCAGTTCCAACAAGATGCACAACAGCAATTGCAGAAATCATACGCTGATATGATGGAACCTATCTACAAAAAAATTGAGGATGCCATCAAAGCAGTAGGCCAGGAAGGTGGATATACTTATATCTTTGATTTGAACAGAACAGAAATTCCCTACGTAAATGAAGCGCAGTCCACAGATGTAACTGCTGCTGTCAAAGCTAAAGTAGGAATCAAATAATTAAGTTAAAGACCTTTACAGGCACGGATTACACAGATTTCATAGGTTTCGAAACCGTGAACATCCGTGTAATCCGTGCCTGTATTATATAGCTATACTGCCATGATCCCATCTCTCCCCCCTTCAACCGGCCCTATCGGTGTATTCGACTCCGGCTACGGTGGTCTAACCATTCTGGACAAAATACGCGGACTGATGCCTGAATATGATTATATCTATTTGGGAGACAGCGCACGCTGTCCATACGGACCGCGCTCCTTTGAAGTTGTTTACGAATTTACCTTGCAAGCCGTAAGCAAACTGTTCGAACTAGGATGCCCTTTGGTGATATTAGCATGCAACACAGCATCGGCAAAAGCCTTACGCACCATCCAGCAGATCAATCTTCCGGTAATAGACGCTACCCGCAGAGTACTCGGGGTCATCCGGCCTACAGCAGAATGTATAGGAGAAATCACCCGAAGCCGGCACGTAGGCATACTGGCCACAGCCGGTACCATCAAATCCGAATCCTATCTTTTGGAAATACATAAATTATCTCCCGACATTGTGGTAACAGGAGAAGCCTGTCCCATGTGGGTTTCCTTAGTAGAGAATAATGAATATCAATCGGAAGGAGCCGACTATTTCGTCAAACAACATATCAACCGGCTGCTGGATAAAGACCCGGTGATTGACACCATCATACTGGGATGTACCCATTATCCGTTACTGCTTGATAAAATAAGACAGTTTACTCCCGGACATATCCGCATCATCGCACAAGGAGAATATGTAGCCCGAAGTCTGCAGGACTATTTGAACCGCCATCCTGAAATGGACGCACGTTGCGAAAAAGGAGGAAAGTGCCGCTTCCTTACCACCGAAAGTGAAAACAAGTTCGAGGAATCCGCTTCCATCTTCTTAGGTCGGCAGGACATAAAAGTAGAAAGCATAGCATTGGAATAACTTTCTTCCGGTTTACCTGTTATATATACCATCCATAACGCTTAATTCATGAAGATATGTATACAAATAAAGTAAAGAAGATAGCTGCGGTACACGATTTATCCGGTGCAGGACGAGTATCTCTCACCGTCGTTATCCCTATCCTCTCATCCATGGGCTTTCAAGTCTGCCCTCTGCCCACAGCCGTATTATCCAGCCACACCCAATACCCGCACTTCTCCTTCTTGGACCTCACGGACGAGATGCCCAAGATTATCAACGAATGGAAGCAACTGAAGATACAGTTTGACGCTATCTATACAGGCTATCTGGGCTCTCCCCAGCAAATACAAATCGTATCCCGGTTTATTGATGATTTCCGACAACCTGACAGTCTGGTTATGATAGATCCTGTTTTGGGAGATAACGGGAAATTATATGCCAACTTCGATGAACAAATGATTATGGAGATGCGCCATCTCATCCGGAAAGCCGATGTTATCACACCTAATATGACCGAACTCTTTTATCTGCTTGACAAACCTTATAAAGCAGAGAATACGGACGCGGAACTGAAAAACTATCTGCACGAAATATCAGAACACGGTCCCGGTATCGTCATTATCACCAGCGTACCCGTACAAGGTGACCCGCACAAGACTTCCGTATATGCATACGACAGGCAAGGAGACCGTTATTGGAAAGTTACTTGCCCCTACCTGCCTGCTCATTACCCCGGCACAGGTGATACATTTACCAGTGTGATAACCGGCTCACTGATGCAGGGAGACAGCCTGCCTATCGCCTTGGACCGCGCCACACAGTTCATCCTGCAAGGCATCCGCGCCACTTTCGGATATGAATATGATAACCGAGAAGGAATTCTGCTAGAGAAGGTATTGCACAATCTGGATATGCCAATCCAGATCAGCAGTTATGAACTGATTTGAGGATCCCGAAAGTAGAAGATTTGTCCCCCGGGAAAGAAGCTTGTACCAAGCCCTATTACTCCGACGATTAAGGTCGTTTTTCCTTATAGCTAACCCTTATCATACAGTTAACTACTACAGACTCCGGCAGTGGACTGTACAGTCTACTGCAAGAGTTTATACAGTCCACTATATCAGACTGTACAAACCACCGGAAGAGACTATAGTACACAACCATAAAAAAGAACTTAACCATAAAACAAAATAGGGTTAACCACAAAGAAGAAAAGACTTAACCAGATAAAGCCATAAGGCCAAAAGACGAAAAGAGTAAAACCAAAGAAAGCAGCCAAATCGTACCGTGCAAACCAACAAACATCAGCCGTATCAACAATAATAAATAAATTACCTGCCCAGCAGCCTGCGGCTGAGATAACGCACGGGATACCACACAGAAAGAAAGCCCACCACCAGCACAGTGACAAAAACTATAACAATATCCCATGCATGGACACTGACCGGATAGGCATCCACCACAAAATTGCCACCGGAGTTACCACCTCCCAGCGAAAGCAATCCGAATTCCTGCTGGATAAAACAAAGGATCAAGCCCAGTGCCACTCCGATAACCGCACCCATCAATGAAATCATACGCCCCTCGAACAAAAAGATACGCGTAATCAACTTGTCGCTGGCCCCTAAATTGCGCAATGTCACTACATCTGCCTTCTTATCTATAATCAGCATGGACAATGAGCCTATCACATTAAAGCAGGCTATCATCAGGATAAAGGTAAGGAAAATATAAGAGATCAGCTTCTCTATCTCCATAATGCGGAAAGTATCCGCTTGCTGCTCATACCGGTCCTGCACCCGGAAATCATCTCCCAATATTTTCTGTATCTTCGATTTTACACTCCCTGCATCTACATCCGGCTTCAATTTCAATTCTACCGAACTCACTTCTGTGTCATACTGAAACAACCTACGGGCAAATTGGAGGGAAGTCAAAATGTAAGAAGAGTCATACTTCTGTTGGTTCACCGCAAAAACAAGGCCGCTGGAATATAAATCGGCAGAGTTAAAGCTGGAAGCAGGATTGGCCATATTGACTTTAACTCCCCGTTTGGGAGCATAAATCTCTAGCGGATTGAGGAATTTGATACCCGTTCCCAAGATAGAAACCAATTCTATGCCGGGAATGGCATAATCTACCACTTCATCATGCAACACGAATTGCCCCCGGCCGAAAAGGATACTGTCAATAGCGGTCAGATCCTCGAAATTATCTTCAATTCCTTTAATCACCGCCATGGTCTGACGATCTTTATACTGAACCATCGCATTCTCTTCCAAAGACTCAGAAAAAACAGCGATCTCCGGCATCCGGCGCAAAGCTTCTATACGCGCTTCTTGTCCGTCAAAAACCTTTCCGGTGACAGCCGTAATTTTCAGCTCCGGGTCAAAAGCCGTAAAGAAAGTAGCTACCAGATCCTGGAAGCCGTTAAAAACAGACAAAGTGCATACCAATGCCAATGTAGCCAAAGCCACTCCGCAGACGGAAATGGCTGAAATAACATTAATGGCATTATGCGACTTCTTGGAAAAAAGATAACGCTTCGCTATATAAAAGGGAAAATTCACCGTCCGGTTCTACTTTTTCAACAGTTCGTCTATACGTTCGGCATAATCCAATGAATCATCCACAAAGAATTTCAACTCGGGAATGATGCGCAACTGATGGCGTACCCGTGTTCCTAATTCATAACGGATGGATTTCATATTATCATTGATATTCTTTACTATTTCCTGGCTCCTCTCAGAAGGGAACACGCTGAGATAGACGCGTGCAATACTCATATCGGGACTGATGCGGACAGCACTTACCGACACCAAAACACCATTCATGGACTTAGTCTGAAGCAGGAAAATCTCACTCAACTCCTTTTGGATCAAACGAGAAATCTTATTTTGTCTGGTCGTTTCCATAATTAATAATTATTCAGTTTGCTAATTTGCTAATATGCCATACGGTTCATAGCGCAAGCTATGAGCACATTATTCAACATTTTTTTATGATTGTCAGCCCGTCGCGCAAGGGAAGAATCACCTTTTCAACCCGTTTGTCGGCAGCTACCAAATCATTAAATTTCTTTATTCCAATAGTCTGAAGATCTGTATGATGCGGTTCCCCCAATACATGTCCGTCCCACAATGTGTTGTCGGCAATGATATATCCGCCGGGTGATAATTTCTCCAGTACCATTTCGTAATATTCAATATACTTCCGCTTATCACCGTCTACAAACGCTAAATCAAAGGTAATGTTCATGCCAGGCAGCAACTTCAGCGCATCACCTATATAAAATTTAATCTTGCCGGCGTAAGGCGAACCTTCCAGCCAGGGACGTGTAAAGTCCTCCTGCTCATCGTTTATCTCAAATGTGTGCAACATGGCCCCCTCTTCCAACCCTTCGGCCAGGCAAAGTGCGGAGTAGCCACTGTAAGTCCCGATTTCCAACACCTGACGGGGGCGTATCATTTGCACAAACATTTTCAGCATACGTCCCTGCAAGTGGCCGGAAGCCATACGGGGACGTAAAAGCTTGACGTGCGTATCGCGATAAAGTGCCTTCAGGTAATCACTTTCTTCGTCAATGTGCTGAAGGATATATTCGTCAATAGCGTCCGTTTCTTTCATTCCTATCTTCTATTTTTATAGGTAACGGTTGCGGTTGGGCAGCACATAGTCCATAGCATACTTCAACACATCTCCCACTACATTGATTTCAAGGAAAGAAGTCTGAGTACCTTGCTTACCGCTGCTCAGATAGGCCACCATGTCGCTTTCACTCAAAACGCCATCATCCAGCAATTTACGCAAAGCAGCGAAATAATATGCCTGTCCGTTAGCCTTTTCGGGCATATAGATAGCCTCCACCCCATATGACAAAGCCAGATGACGCATCGTTTTTTCTTTATAACAGATGGCCAATACAGGATATTTGCCACGGAAAGCAGCAATATTACGTGCGGTACGCCCGCTGAAACTGTCGGTAATAATGGCGCGGATATTCAGTTTGCTGGTAGCCTTTACTGCCTGTTTTGCCAGGAAAGCAGTTACGTCATTGGAGTTTTCATCCAAAGGAATACGGATGTCATTCTCGGCCAGTTTATCTTTCTCAGCCTGCGCTGCAATCTTGGCCATCGTCTTCACGGCTTCCACCGGATACTTGCCGTATGCCGTTTCTCCACTCAGCATCAATGCATCCGTGCGGTAGTAAATAGCATTGGCAATATCGGTCACTTCAGCACGGGTAGGACGCGGATTATTAATCATGGTATGCAACATCTGGGTAGCAACAATCACCGGTTTCTTTGCCAGAATACATTTCTTTATCAACAAACGCTGAATGCCGGGGATTCGTTCCTGAGGAACTTCAATGCCCAAGTCACCACGAGCCACCATGACTCCGTCGGCCACTTCCAATATTTCATCAATATTGTCCACTCCTTCCTGATTCTCGATCTTGGCGATAATCTTAATGTCGCTGCCGTATGCATCCAGTATCTGGCGGATATCCAGCACATCTTGCTTATTACGAACAAACGAATGTGCTATGAAATCAATGTCCTTTTCAATAGCATACAGTATATTGTTACGGTCCTTTTCTGTCAAAGAAGGGAGATTGATGCGCACGCCCGGTACATTCACACTCTTACGGTTACCCAAAGTAGCTTCATTCTGCACCTCGCACAACAAATACTCGTCTGTCTTCTCAATCACGCGCAGCTCCAGATCACCATCATCAATCAGAATATCGCCATCCACCTGAAGATCATGCACAAAACCGGGATAAGATACAGCAATACATTCACGGGTCGTTTCTTGTGCTGGATTGCCTACAATCTTTACTTTGTCACCAATCTGATAAGGAATAGGCTCGCCGCCTGCAATAGCAGTAGTACGCACTTCGGGACCTTTTGTGTCCATCAATATGGCAATACGGTTGGAAACCTCACGTACATTGGTTATCAATTTTTCAAAACCTTCACGTGAAGCGTGAGCCGTATTCATACGGACCACATTCATACCAGCCTTGAAAAGATCTCTTATAAACTCTACCTCGCAACGCTGATCTGAGATGGACGCTACGATTTTTGTTTGTTTCAACATCATAATCTTATCACCTTATATTATACCTAAACTTTTTATTTTCTCATCAACAAAGCCTCAATCGCCAAACGATATGAATGAAGCCCGAACCCACAAATTACTCCCACACAAGCGCAAGAAATCATCGACTTATGGCGAAACTCCTCACGGGTATGTACATTTGAGATGTGCACCTCAATCACAGGAGCTGTCACGGCGCGGATAGCATCCTGTAAAGCAATGGAAGTATGCGTATAAGCCCCTGCATTCAAGACGATGCCGTCATAATCAAAACCCACTTCGTGTATTTTATTGATCATCTCACCTTCCACATTCGACTGATAATACGCTATTTCAATGTCCGGATAAGTACGGCGCAATTCCACCAGATAGTCTTCAAATGAAACAGCACCATAAATGGAAGGTTCCCGTTTGCCTAATAAATTGATATTAGGTCCATTAATAATTTGTATTTTCATATTTATACTATATCTGAACTTTTTCTACCTTTGCAGGGAATTTGGGTACAAAGGTAGAAAAAAGAAATGAAAAGAACCGAGAAAACAGACAAGATATTGGTGAAATACAGGCAATATTTAAAGTTGGAGAAATCGTTATCTGACAATACGGTAGATGCTTATCTTACTGACCTGGACAAGTTACTGGCTTATCTTACATTAGAAAATATCAACATTCTGGATGTCCGGCTTGAAAATCTGGAAGATTTCTCAGCCGGATTACATGATATCGGCATCCACCCCCGTTCGCAGGCACGCATCTTGTCAGGCATCCGCTCTTTCTACCGTTTCCTCATTATGGAAGATTATCTGGAATCCGACCCAACAGAATTACTGGAATCCCCCCAGACAGGTTTCAAACTGCCCGAAGTAATGACGGTGGAAGAAATAGACTTATTGATAGGCAGCATAGACCGCGGAACCAAAGAAGGTCAACGCAACAGAGCCATATTGGAAACACTTTACAGTTGCGGACTACGTGTTTCCGAACTCTGTAATCTGAAATTATCCGAACTTTATTTTGAAGAAGGCTTCATCAAGGTGGAAGGGAAAGGAAGCAAACAGCGGCTGGTCCCTATTTCACCGCGTGCCATCAAGGAAATCAGGCTCTACTTCACCGACCGTAACCTGATGAAAATAAAGCCGGGATTTGAAGATTTTGTCTTCATCAGCAATTTCGGGAAGAACATCTCCCGCATCATGGTTTTCCATATCATCAAGGAACTGGCAGAGCGCATCGGTTTGAAAAAAAAAATCAGTCCTCATACCTTCCGCCATTCTTTTGCGACACACTTGCTGGAAGGAGGCGCCAACTTGCGTGCCATACAGTGTATGCTTGGACACGAAAGTATCGGGACCACAGAAATTTATACACACATAGACCGCAATATGTTACGCAGTGAAATCATAGAACACCACCCCCGTAACATCAAATTCAGAGAAAAAGGTAAATAAAGGTTCTATATTCTAAAATATTTTAAGATAAATTGAAAAAAAAGCAGGCTAAGAAGCTAGCACATAATAGAGTTTTTCCTATCTTTGTCCCCAAAGAGACGCACAAAAACGTACTATAGCGAATTTTACATTACAAACGTTAAATTAATAAAGTAACTATGATTAAAAAGTTGTATTTGCCCTTAGTGGCTTTATTGGTCCTTGCCCTGTCATCATGCGGCAAGATGGGAGAATTGTCTTCTGACTATTTCACAACTAACCCTGAAGTGCTTGAAGCAATCGGTGGTAAAGTGCCTGTGACAATTAATGGTAAATTCCCCGAGAAGTATTTCAAGAAGAACGCAACTGTTGAAGTTACCCCTGTTCTGAGATGGAAAGGTGGCGAAGCTAAAGGCCAGCCTGCTGTATTCCAAGGAGAAAAAGTAGAAGGAAACAATCAGACTATCGCTTACAAAGCAGGTGGTAGCTATACGATGAAAGCTTCTTTCGACTATGTTCCCGAAATGGCAAACTCTGAACTTTATCTTGATTTCAAGATTACAAAAGGAAAGAAATCATACACTATTCCTTCTGTGAAAATCGCTGATGGCGTTATCGCGACTTCTGAACTGCCTACTGCTGCCAGCTCTAACGCATCATACGCTAACGATGCTTTCCAACGCATTATTAAAGATGCTCAAACTGCTAACATCATGTTCTTGATCCAGCAAGCTAACTTGCGCAACAGCGAATTGAATTCTGACGATATCAAAGAATTCCATAAGAAAGTGGCTGAAGTTAATGCTGACACCAAGAACTACAAACTGAATAACATTGAAATTTCTGCATACGCTTCACCTGATGGTGGTGTGAAACTGAACACCGGTTTGGCTGAAAACCGTGAAGCAAACACAGAAAAATATATGGAACGCCAGTTGAAGAAAGGCAAGATTGATACTAACCTGGATGCAAAATACACTGCACAAGATTGGGAAGGTTTCCAAGAACTGGTATCCAAATCAAACTTGCAGGATAAAGATTTGATCTTGCGTGTTCTTTCTATGTACAATGATCCTGAACAAAGAGAAGCTGAAATCAAGAATATTTCTTCTGTATACAAAACTTTGGCTGACGAAATCCTGCCTCAGTTACGTCGTGCCCGTTTAACTGCCAACTATGACATCATCGGTCGTAGCGATGATGAAATCAACGAAGCATTCAACTCTGATCCTAAAGTATTGAGTGTAGAAGAATTATTGTACGCTGCTACACTGACTAACGACAACGCCCGCAAAGAAGCTATCTTCAACAAGACAACTCAACTTTATCCGAACGATTTCCGTGCTTATAACAACCTGGGTGAATTGGCATTCGCTGCCGGTGATGCTGCTAAAGCAGAAAACTACTTCAAACAAGCTGCTTCTAAGAACGCTAGCGCTCCTGAAGTAAACGCTAACCTTGGTCTTTGCGAATTGGTTAAGGGCAATGTTGCAGCTGCTGAAACTTACTTAGGCAAAGCTACAGGTGCTAATGCTGCCGGTGAAGCTTTGGGTAACTTGTATATCAAACAAGGCCAGTATGACAGAGCTGTCAACTCATTCGGTGACGCTAAGACTAACAGTGCCGCTCAAGCTCAGATTTTGGCTAAAGACTATAACAAAGCAAAAGCGACCTTGTCTGCAATCAAGAATCCGGATGCAATGACTGACTACTTGATGGCTATCGTTGGTGCTCGCACAAACAATGCTTCATTGGTAAGCAGCAGCATCAAGAGCGCAATCGCAAAAGATCCTTCAATGGCTGAAAAAGCTGCTAACGATCGCGAGTTCGCTAAATACACCGACGCTATCAAATAATATAACTAGATATCATCTTGTCTAGTTTTTAGATGATTATTACTGTAACCGGAGGCTTCGTGATGAAGCTTCCGGCTTTTTTATGTAAAATAACCTTCATTTATACCTGCCTTTAGCCACAAAATGCGTATTTTCGCAAAAAATATCTTGAAATGAAAAAATTACTATTCTTTCTTTTCACTCTTGTTGTGCTGGCAAGCGGCTGCGGCAAGAAAAATACATTCACCTTAGAAGGAAGCATTAAAGGACTCCCTTCAGACACTATATTAGTATTTTATCAAGAGCCCGATTACAAGCTAGATACCATACTCCTCTCAAAAGGCAAATTCACTTACACTATTACCCCTGACACATTTACTATCTTTTCATTACTATTAGGAGAAAAACAAATCTTGCCGATATATGCTGATAAAGGAGAAAGTGTCACCCTAAACGGAATGGTCGGAGAGATAGAGGTTAAAGGAAAGGGAGAAAACGCACAACTGGCAAAACATATCCAGTACCTTAACACATTAGGAAATAACAAGACTGCCGTTATGGCTGCTGTGGATTCATTAATTAAAACCAATCCACACTCGTATAGCAATATCTATCTGATAGACAAATATTATGTACAGGACTCGCTTCCTGACTATAACCACATAGATCAACTGATAAAAGGATTAAGCGGTATCATAAAAGACACACCTTATATTATAGATCTCCAGAATAAATTAAGTGAGAAAAAAGAACTGACAGATCATCGCTACGTTTCCAACATCTCGTGCACGGACAGAGAAGGAAAGACCATCAACTGGAACAGCGTAAAAGGGAAATATGTCCTTTTGGATTTTTGGGCAAGCTGGAACAAAGAAAGCATTGCCACACAAGATTCTTTAGTACCCGTACAAAAGGCATTGAAAAAAAATAAGTTTGTTATTATCAGCCTCTCCCTTGACTTGGACAAAAAGGAATGGATGGAGAAAATCATTCAAAGAGACACCACACAATGGAAACAAGTTTGCGATTTCAAAGGCTGGGACAATTCCATTGTCAAACAGCAAGGCATAACCCGGATTCCTGCCAATATACTTATAGGTCCTGACAAGCGGGTCATCACGCAAGATATACGCGGCAAAGAACTGATAGACAAAGTGAAACAGCTGATAGAACAAGATAAAGAGAAAGAAAAAGCCGCCAAAGAGGCAGAACGTACTCGAAAGAGACAAAATAAAAAATAAAAGAATGCTGGTAAAAGTCTATGGAGCAGCCGTTCAAGGTATCGACGCTACCATTGTAACTATTGAAGTAAATAGTTCACGAGGTATAAAATTCTTCCTTGTCGGTCTGCCGGACTCGGCCGTGAAAGAAAGTCATGAACGTATTATTTCCGCTTTACAGGTAAACGGATATAAATTCCCTACTTGTCAGATTGTAGTGAATATGGCCCCTGCTGACATACGTAAAGAGGGGTCTGCATACGATCTTCCGCTAGCAATCGGAATATTGGCCGCTACCCAAATCGTATCGGAAGAAAAACTTTCACGCTATCTTATTATCGGAGAACTTAGCCTAGATGGAAGCCTGCAACCCGTCAAAGGAGCTCTCTCCATAGCTATCAGTGCCCGAGAACAAGGTTTTGAAGGATTCATACTTCCCAAACAAAATGCGCGAGAAGCTGCTGTAGTAAACAATCTGAAAGTATATGGCGTAGAAAATATCAAAGAGGTCATCGAATTTTTCAATAATGAAGGCAATCTGGAGCCTAGCATCGTCAATACACGGGAAGAATTCTATGAAAACCAAAGTAGCTTTCCATACGATTTTGCTGATGTAAAAGGACAAGAAAGTGTAAAACGCGCATTGGAAGTAGCCGCGTCTGGAGGACACAACTTGATTATGATCGGTTCACCCGGAAGTGGAAAGTCCATGATGGCAAAGTGTATGCCAAGCATTCTCCCTCCCCTGTCATTGGGTGAAAGTCTGGAAACGACTAAAATACATTCAATAGCAGGAAAATTAGGAAAAGACAGCTCACTGATTGCTATTCGGCCTTTCCGTAGTCCCCATCATACAATCTCGCAAGTAGCAATGGTAGGTGGCGGCACCAATCCCCAACCGGGAGAAATCAGTCTGGCCCACAACGGTTTGCTCTTTCTAGACGAGTTGCCGGAATTTAATAGAAGTGTACTTGAAGTACTTCGCCAACCCCTAGAGGACAGGTATATATCCATCTCACGAGCTAAATACAGTCTAGATTATCCGGCCAGTTTCATGCTGGTAGCCAGCATGAATCCCTGTCCATGCGGATATTATAATCATCCCACACGAGCTTGCGTCTGTAATCCTGGACAAGTGCAACGGTACCTGAACCGTATCTCCGGTCCTTTACTGGACCGCATAGATATCCAAATAGAAATAGTTCCGGTTCCATTCGAGAAAATGGCAGAACAACATCATGCAGAAAGTAGTGCAAGCATACGCAAACGGGTTATCAAGGCCCGGAAAATACAAGCTCAACGTTTTGCTAACCATCCGGGTATTTACTGCAACGCACAAATGGAAGCCGGATTACTCCATCTGTATGCTCAACCCAATGAAGCAGGGCTAAAATTATTACAAACTGCCATGACACGCCTCAACCTGTCGGCACGCGCATATGGTCGTATTCTAAAAGTAGCACGTACCATTGCCGATCTGGACAACAGCGAACACATTACTTCCATCCACCTGGCAGAAGCGATAAGCTATAGAAATCTTGATAGAGAAGACTGGGCCGGCTAGTTTAGCTGCCGGGCTCAGTTTCCTTTGCATGATAAATGACCTGCATCAATGAATCCAGTTCAATGTAATTTGCAAGTATATCCTCTTCTTCATCGGTCATTTCCCAATCTTTATTCTCACTCTTTTTAGAGAAAAGTACATTCAAAATGAATTTATACCACGCATTCATGATTCTTTCAATCTAAGGTTTTCATCAAAAACAGAATAAGAAAAGTTTAGTTCATTAATCTTCCCTATTTTTCTCTTTTTTCGATAGCTTTATCGAACCTTTAGGAGAGAACTCAAATTTTCCTACATACCAATGTCCACCCTCTTCCAACTTCTTTTGATTCATATCTTTGATTAAAACAGAATCTGATTTAAATGCACCACCATTTTCTTCGCCGTCTATATCATTAAAATAGACTTTCTGTTCATTAATTCCACCTATACTCAAGTCTTCGGTCTTGAATTCTCCTTTTTCATCTGTATAAATTGTATCGGCAGGGAAAACGCCATTATTCCAATCTTGCCTTACGATTACCTGAATGTTTTTCAAAGGCTCATCCTTATCCGAAGTCACTGTACCTTTCACTAAGAATTTGCTATAAGGAGTACCATATTCACATCGTATCTCCAAATTCTCATCTTCATTACTGCAAGAAGCGAATCCAAGTAAAACCAACGCTCCGGACAATAACCGATGTACTGTCATTTTCTTTTTCATGTTCATAATCCCTAATAGTTTAAAGTCAGTTTTTATGTTATTTATCTTCTTTAGAAAGTTTTATTTCCATGTTGTATTCATAAGTACCTAAATACCAGTTTCCGTCTCCTTTCTTTATTTGTTTACTTTCCATATCCTTCATACAGACAGAATCCGATTTAAAAGTTCCTCCATTTGCCTCACCATCTATATCATTAAATATCAATTTCTTCGTATCGACCCATCCGTCTCTCATCATCTGTGAAACAAACTCACCTCCAGAATCTGTATAAATAGTATCATTCATCCGGACCAACTCCCCTTCTTCATCATTATAATATGCATTCTCATTTTTTACAATTACCTGAATGTCTTTCAAAGCCTTTCCGTCATCAGATATCACCTTACCTCTTACCCAGAAATCCATAGTAGGAGTTCCATATTCCACTGAGGTTTCAGCACAAGCAGCAAAACCCAATAAAGCCAGCACACCGCATAAGTTCTGCTCCAATACTTTCTTCTGTTTCATCTTCTTCATTCCTTTCTTTTTTATGGTGTTTGCAATCTTTTTAAATGACAGAACAATAAATCTCCATTTTCATCGCGCAGGTGCATGCCATTCCCTTTACAGAAACGAAAATATTTACAATCAGCACATTCATCTTTTTTCATCCATTCTCGGTCACGGTAAGGTTTGAATCTATGATTCCATACTTCCATAAAATCATTCTCATAAATATTTCCCTGGTGATAATCGGCACGAATACTGGGACAAGCAGAAATCGCTCCATCAATAAGAACTGAGCCGACCGATATTCCCGCCCGGCAAGCGAAGAAAGTATCGCGCACTTCAGCCTCATAATTACCTAGAAATCCCTCACAACCGTAACTTACATGGATCCGTCCTTCCTTACGGCTCTTCCTAATAAATTCCATTACTCCTCTGAACTCCTCATTAGACAATTGAAGTTCAGGATCTTTGGCTGCACGCCCTACCGGGAATATAGTAAAAAGCCGCCAACCTTTTACCCCCAAACTTATCAAGAAGTCTTTCAACTCCTCCAAACGCATATAACTATGCTTATTTACACAAGTAACCACATCAAAAACAAAATCAGGAACCTGTACCATCAACTTGATCGCTTCAACAGCCCGTTCAAAACTTTGCGGGTTGCCCCGCATCCAGTTATGATCCGTCGCAAAACCGTCAAGACTGACCGTAGCCGTATGCAATCCGGCATCCAACAGCCCATTCAATCGTTCACGAGTCATATATAGTCCATTAGTTACCATTCCCCAAGGAAACCCTCTTTCATAAATAGCACGCCCACACTCTTCCAGATCCTTCCTCATCAAGGGTTCCCCACCAGTAATAATCACAAAGATTTTATGCGGATCATTTTGAGCTGAGACACTATCCAACACCCGAAGAAAATCTTCCTTCGGCATATCAGGATGACCAGCGATCTTTTTACAATCACTGCCACAATGTCGACAATGCAAATTACAACGAAGAGTACATTCCCAAAATAGTTGCTTCAACTGATGCTCTTCCGTACGCTCATTTTCCAACCGCCGGAATATTTCAAGACCCATCCGACGACGAATAGACAAAGGGGCATTTATATTCATGTGTTTTTCCTTTTTTATATTAAATGCAAAGAAGTGCAAATCACTGCATCACAATATAACATTTTTTGCAATTTCCCAGCTTCCGGCAAAGCCCCCGAATAACAATATCTTATAATAAGTATGGTCTGTCAGAAATTTTAAAGGAGAAATATTTCTGATTATTCCATATACTTACTAAAAATCACTAACTTTGCACGTTACTGGTAGAAATAACAAAAAAAGACATCATACAATGGAAAATAAATTCAAAAGAACCACCGTCACATCCGCTTTGCCTTACGCAAACGGTCCGGTACATATTGGTCATCTGGCAGGTGTATATGTTCCTGCTGATATCTACGTGCGCTATCTCCGCCTGAAGAAAGAAGATGTTCTTTTCATCGGAGGCTCTGACGAACACGGAGTACCTATCACCATTCGTGCAAAGAAAGAAGGTATTACTCCGCAAGATGTGGTGGACCGCTATCATACCTTGATAAAAGAATCATTCAAAGAATTTGGAATTTCATTCGATATATACTCTCGTACTACATCAAAAACACACCACGAACTAGCTTCCGAATTCTTCAAAACCCTGTATGATAAAAGTGAGTTCATTGAAAAGACCTCCATGCAATATTATGACGAAGAAGCCCATCAGTTCCTGGCCGACCGTTATATTATCGGTGAATGTCCTCACTGCCATGCAGAAGGAGCCTACGGTGACCAATGCGAGAAGTGCGGAACATCTCTTTCTCCAACCGACCTGATCAATCCGAAAAGTGCTATCAGTGGCAGCCAACCTGTGATGCGTGAAACTAAACACTGGTATCTGCCATTGGACAAACACGAAGGATGGCTGCGTGAATGGATTCTTGAGAATCATAAAGAATGGCGCCCTAATGTATACGGACAATGTAAAAGCTGGTTGGATATGGGCTTGCAACCTCGTGCGGTAAGCCGTGACTTGGATTGGGGAATCCCTGTTCCTGTAGAAGGTGCTGAAGGAAAAGTACTTTACGTATGGTTTGATGCCCCCATCGGCTATATTTCAAATACAAAAGAATTACTTCCCGACAGTTGGGAAACTTGGTGGAAAGATCCAGAAACCCGTTTGATTCACTTCATCGGAAAAGACAATATTGTATTCCACTGCATTGTTTTCCCTGCTATGCTGAAAGCAGAAGGAAGCTATATCTTACCGGATAACGTACCTAGCAATGAATTCCTGAACCTGGAAGGTGACAAGATTTCCACTTCACGCAACTGGGCAGTATGGTTGCATGAATATTTGCAGGACTTCCCCGGCAAACAGGATGTATTGCGCTATGTATTGACAGCCAATGCCCCCGAGACAAAAGACAACGATTTTACCTGGAAAGATTTTCAAGCACGTAACAACAATGAGTTGGTAGCTGTTTATGGTAACTTTGTAAACCGTGCTTTAGTGCTGACTCATAAATATTTCGATGGGAAAGTTCCAGTTTGCGGTGAATTGACCGATTACGATAAAGAAACATTAAAAGAATTTGCAGACGTAAAGGCAGAAGTAGAAAAACTATTGGATGTATTCAAATTCCGCGATGCACAAAAAGAGGCAATGAACCTGGCACGTATCGGTAATAAATACTTAGCTGATACAGAACCCTGGAAACTGGCAAAGACTGATATGGACCGTGTAGCCACCATTCTTAACATAGCATTGCAACTAGTTGCCAATCTGGCAATTGCTTTCGAACCCTTCCTGCCTTTCAGCAGCGAAAAGCTCCGCCAAATGCTGAATATGGAAACATTTGAATGGGACCAACTGGGACGTACCGATCTGCTGGCAGAAGGGCATCAATTGAATAAAGCAGAACTGTTGTTCGAAAAGATCGAAGATGAAACCATTCAAGCACAAGTAGACAAACTGTTGGCTACCAAAAAAGCAAACGAGGCTGCCAGCTATAAAGCTAACCCGATAAAACCGATAATTGCTTTCGAAGAATTTGAAAAGTTAGATATCCGTGTAGGTACCGTATTAGAATGTGAAGTAGTGCCTAAAATGAAAAAACTGCTGAAATTCAAGATTGCTGACGGACTGGAGAACCGTACCATCGTCAGCGGTATCGCGCAACATTATAAACCGGAAGAACTGATAGGCAAACAAGTTTTATTCATTGCCAACCTTGCTCCGCGCCAATTCAAGAATGGACTGGTGAGCGAAGGCATGATTCTAAGTGCTGAAAACTTTGACGGCACCTTAGCAGTGACCTCATTATTAAGGGAGGTAAAGCCGGGCAGTGAAGTGAAATAATATACACCCAAATACAGAAAAGGCTGAAAGCAACTGAAACGTCCGCTTTCAGCCTGACTATTTTATAATCTATCTATAAAAATGGCAGAACAATCCTTGAAAGAAAAAACAGCAAAAGGCCTCTTCTGGGGTGGACTAAGCAACGGAGTACAGCAGCTGCTGAATCTTTTTTTCGGGATATTCCTATCACGCATTCTGAATGCCGAAGATTATGGCATGGTGGGAATGCTATCCATCTTCTCTCTTATTGCAGGTTCCTTACAGGAAAGTGGGTTCACGGCAGCCCTAGCTAACAAACGGGAGATCTCCCACAAAGACTATAATGCCGTATTCTGGTTCAGTACCGGACTAAGTGCCTGTCTCTACCTCATTTTGTTCCTTTGCGCCCCACTCATTGCCGAATTCTATCATACTCCCGAACTGACAGCTTTGGCACGATACACTTTCCTCGGTTTCTTTGTAGCCAGTTTGGGTATTGCCCACAGTGCTTACCTGTTCCGCAACTTAATGGTCAAGCAAAAGGCAATGGCGGTCACTATCGGATTAACTGCCTCAGGAACTATCGGTATAACTATGGCCTGCTTGGGATTTGCCTATTGGGGCATAGCCACACAAAGCATTGTTTATGTAGGAACTATTAATATCTGTTATTGGTGCTTCTCACCCTGGCGACCTACATTTACTTTCGATTTCAAGCCTTTAAAAGGGATGCTTTCTTTCAGCAGCAAATTAGTAGTAACCAATATATTCAACCACATCAATAATAATATCTTTACCGTTATTCTTGGTAAATTCTATTCGGGACAAGAAGTAGGCTATTTTACTCAAGCTAATAAATGGAATTATATGGGACATTCATTAATTTCAGGAACAGTCAACAGTGTGGCCCAACCTGTACTTTCCAGTTTATCGGATGAAAGGGAACGCCAACAACGCGCTTTCCGGAAGATGCTCCGCTTCACTGCCTTTATTTCTTTCCCGGCTATGTTAGGATTATCATTAATCGCACCCGAACTGATTATGCTGACTATTACGGACAAATGGTTGCCCAGTGCCTCCATCCTACAGTTGCTCTGCATCGGTGGCGCATTCATCCCCATAACCAATTTGTATTCCAACCTAGTTATCAGCAAAGGAAAATCGGATATCTACATGTGGAATACCATCAGTTTAGGCATTATCCAGTTAACAACCATGCTCCTGCTTTATCCATACGGTGTACATACCATGATTATAGTGTATGTATCCATCAATATCTGCTGGCTGTTTGTATGGCACTATTTTGTATGGCAACAAATACGGCTCAACTTGTTCGCAGCACTGAAAGACATCCTTCCGTTTGCCTTCATAGCTACTGCTGTAATGGCAGCTACCTATTATGTCACTATCGGCTTTGCCAATCTGTATTTATTAATGGCAAGCAAGATTATCATAGCCGGCACACTCTACACAGCCATCCTGTGGTTGAACGGCTCTGTCACTTTTAAAGAGAGTTTACACTATATAATCAAGAAATAATGGCTGCTACACGTCACTCCGGATTAGAATGTTTACGAATTATCAGTATCATACTGATTGTATCCATGCATATTCTAGGGAATACCTTCCACACCAGTAATTTGCTGAACAAAGAATTCATACTATTTGTCAATACATTGGGAAACACAGGAGTAACTTTATTCATTCTGATCTCAGGCTATTTCGGAATCCGTTTCAATACACATAAATTTTTCAAGATGCTGGTTGTCGTATGGTTTTATTCCATCGTTTCTTATCTGATCGAAACAATATGGCTTCACACTCCGCATACCTGGACAGGACTAGCCTCCTCATTGATACCGATACTTAGCAAAAAATACTGGTTTATGACCTGCTATGTAGTGCTTTATTGTTTCTCACCCTATTTAAACCGACTGGTTCAAAACCTCTCACAAAAAAGTTATGAACAACTACTGTTACTATGGGGATTCTTTTTTATATTTGCCCCGACAATCCTGTTTTTTGAAATTCAAAATGACACAGGTAAGGGAATTATCAATGTCACACTAGCTTATCTCATAGGACAATATCTGAAGGTCTATGGTCTTCCGGAAAACATGAAACGACATAGCTGGGATATTTTATCAGGGAGCCTTGCCGGTATTTTTATACTGAATTCCCTGCTTACAGCAATGAGTGGAAATATCATACTGAGATTCGCCCGAGATAATAATCTACTGATTATCATCGCCTCTATCATGGTTTTCTACCAGTTCACCCGATGGCATTTTTCATCCCGCATCATCAATTACCTAGCAGGATACGTTTTTGCCTTATATATGCTTCAAGGACTTCTTATCCACTGTTTACAACCCTGGTATACCCCTTATGCAGACAGCAATCTACTTGTTCTGTATTTTATGGGAACACTTGTTTCTATCTGTCTGACAACACTTGTTATAGAATGGAGCAGACGGCTGCTATTAGGAAAAATAGAAAACAAATTAGCAGATGCAATGGAAAGAAGAGGAGCAAAAATTAAAATGTTTACAGATAATCATTAAAACAATTATTTATTTCCGCAACTCATAATTTCAAAATCTCCAATGGAGTCCCTCCTATCTGAGCTGCCATATCCGAAAATGAACTCTGAAAAGAACCATATATTTTTTGTGTACGGGCCAATGTGTACATATCCGTGATACCCTCCCTTATTCCCTCCAAAGATCCACGGTCTGCCTTTTTTCCGGAACAGAATATCCGGTCACCATAACGCTCTTTCATCTCCCGCTTCACCTCTTCCGAATCTGTAGCCAAATAGATAGCCACCTTATCGTCCTCTTTTATCTCCTCATCCAGTTTCTGATAGAATAACTCGATAGGGCTTTGCCGGATAGAAGCCAGATTATCTGTACGACGGATATGCATACCAATCATGGTATCCGAAAAATTCCGACAACGGTTTTCCACCTCTTCCATAACCTCTTCTACCGGAACAAATAACCGACTGATCCATACATAATCATAAGGTTGAAAAGCGGTATATGATGCCATATAAACACAGCTACCTTCTTTAACCCACCGTTCAAAATCAAAATGCCGATTACATAAAGGAGTAATAGAACGCTCGTACAGGCAAGACTTGAAAAACAGTTTCTGAAACAAAAGCGGGAAATGAAAATTCCTGGAACGAGGTCTGTCCAACAATGCATAATCCAACTGCGAAGCATCCCGCAAACAGGCAATCTTCCTGTCCACAGGTTTGAACAATTGGCTAAACGGTGCATTTAGCGCCCAATCCTGAAACCAAACGATACTTAAATCACTATCACTCTTCGCTGCCAGTGTCACGGCCGAAGCCACCGCACGCATACGGTTAGCCAGTCCTCCTACCGGTACAAATGTAATTTTACCCATTCTCATTAAATTTTAAGGCAAATATAAACAACATCGCTTATAAATGCTAATTAATTACTACTTTTGCATAGTCCCCCGATAAACAAAAGAAATGAGAAAAAATATCGCAATCGTATTAGCAGGAGGTATAGGCAGCCGCTTAGGTCTGTCCACTCCCAAGCAATTTTTTAAAGTAGCGGGCAAAATGGTAGTCGAGCATACAATAGATGCTTTCGAAAGCAATCCGCACATCGATGAAATTGCCATTGTTTCCAATCCTTTTTATATTGCTGACTTTGAGTCCATCATTATCAAGAATGGATGGAAAAAAGTGAAGAAGATTCTGAAAGGCGGTCAGGAAAGATTTCATTCCAGCCTTTCGGCTATCAAAGCTTACGAAGGCAGCGATGTCAACCTGATTTTCCATGATGCTGTACGTCCATTGGTCAGCCAACGTATTCTAAATGATGTCATCAAAGCATTGGAAACATATGCAGCTATTGATGTCGCCATGCCTGCCACTGACACCATTATCGAAGTAGATGGAGATTTCATTCATCAGATTCCCGACCGGTCCAAACTAAAACGGGGGCAGACTCCACAAGCTTTTCATTTGGAAACCATCAGCCACGCTTATGAAATCGCCTTGAAAGACGAACATTTCAAAGTTACCGATGACTGTGGGGTTGTTGTAAAATATTTACCCGATGTACCTGTATATGTAGTTACAGGCGAGGAAAGCAACATGAAGCTGACCTATAAAGAAGATACCTACCTATTGGACAAATTCTTCCAGTTACGTAAAAGTGAGCTGAATGAAATTCCATTGAATGAAAGCCAACTGAAAGGCAAAGTAGCCGTCATCTTCGGTGGAAGCTATGGAATAGGAGAACATACAGCCCGTATGCTACAGGAGAAACAAGCAAAAGTATTCTGTTTTTCCCGAAGCATGAACGGTGTGGATGTAGGCAAAAAGGAACAAGTGGCCGATGCTCTAAAAAAAGTATTCTTACAAACCCACAGAATAGACTATATCATCAACACGGCTGGCGTCCTCAACAAAGAGCCTTTGATGAGTTCGGACTATCAAACGATATACAATGCGGTGAGCACCAACTATATGGGAACTATCAACGTAGCGATGGAGGCGTACGCCTATTTAAAAGAAAGCAAAGGGAAATTAGTTTTCTTCACCTCCAGTTCCTATACTCGCGGCAGAGCTTTCTACAGCATCTATTCCTCTACGAAAGCGGCCATTGTAAACTTTGTACAAGCTATCGCACAAGAATGGGAACCGTTTGGCATTGCTGTTAATTGCATCAACCCCGAACGTACCAAAACTCCCATGCGCGTAAAAAACTTCGGAACAGAACCTGAGAACACCCTATTATCAGCAGAAAAGGTCGCAATTGCCACCATACAGTCATTGGTTTCCGAATTTACAGGACAAGTAATTGATGTAAAAAGAAATGAAGTATGAAAAATGAATTTCTATCTACCTATGTAGCCAATAACCTGCGAGCCTGCCAACTGAAGCAACTCTTCATATTAGAAGAAATGGACCGTATTTGCCAAAAGCACCACCTGACCTACTGGCTGGACGGAGGTACATTATTGGGAGCCGTGCGCCACGGAGGATTCATCCCTTGGGATGATGATATAGATATAGGAATGCCATTGGCCGATATGCAAAAATTCATAGAAGTAGCTCCTGACGAACTATCCGAAGGGTTATTCCTCCAAACCCCACAAAGTGATCCTTCAAGCAAGGAACCGATTATAAAAGTGAGGGACTTGAACTCTCTGTATGTAGAATTCGGCGATAATTTTAATGCGGATTATCAAAAGGGGCTTTTTGTAGATATATTCCCATTTATTGATTACCCCAGCATACCCAAATCATGGGTAAAGAAGCTAACCAAAGGAATCTCCAAAAGCTATTCCATTCTGCATACGCAACATTATTATTCTCTACGTGCCTTCGCAGAATTCTTTTACTTCGGCACAAAATACTGGCTGTTCAAAGGAATATGGAATCTGCTTGGTCTGCTCTACAAAAAAGATACTTATCTTTCCAATGTTCTGATAAACAATGGATACGGTATCATGCACCGCAAAGACTCTGTATTTCCCATATCAGAAATAATTTTTGAAGGGAAACCATTCAAGGCACCTGCCAACCCAGATGCTTACCTGAAAGATTTATATAAGAATTACATGGACATTCCTCCCAAAGACAAACAGAAAATCCATGCCATTTATATTCACCCCGAATTGATAAAGAAACCATGAAACCGTTCCTTGTAGATGTACCCGTACTCATTTTGTTCTTCAACCGCCCGCAACAACTGTCACAAGTGTTTGAACAAGTCAGGAATGCCCGTCCCTCCAAGCTTTTCCTCTATCAGGACGGACCACGTGGCGAACACGACCTGCCCGGTATAAAAGCATGTCGTGAAGTGACAGATCAGATAGACTGGGATTGCAAAGTCCATCGCATGTATCAGGAGAAGAACTATGGTTGCGACCCATCGGAATACATCTCACAAAAATGGGCTTTTTCTATGGTTGACAAATGTATCGTATTGGAAGATGACGATGTGCCTTCCGTTTCTTTTTTCACATTCTGTAAAGAAATGTTAGACAAATACGAGCAAGACACCCGTATCACCATGATTGCAGGTTTCAATAACGAAGAGATTACTCCGGATGTACCATACGATTATTTCTTTGCCTCCACCTTCTCGATTTGGGGATGGGCCAGTTGGAAAAGGGTCATCGACCAATGGGACGAGCATTATACTTTTCTAGAGGATAAGTTCAATATGCAACAACTGGAGCAGCTCATTAAAGAACGGAAATTCCGCAAAGACTTTATCTACATGTGCCATCGCCATAAAGAAAACAACAAAGCCTATTATGAAACCATCTTCCACGCTTCCATGCTTTTCAACTCGGGACTGGCTATCGTACCTACCCGCAACATGATTAACAATTTGGGAGTCACAGCAGATTCCACCCATTTTGCCGGTTCTGTTCATACACTGCCCAAAGGATACCGCCGCATCTTCACCATGAAACGGTATGAAGTAGAATTTCCTCTCAAGCATCCCCGTTATGTCATTGAGAATGTAGCTTATAAAAAAGCCGTCTACCGCATCATGGGGTGGGGACATCCCTGGATTAAGATAGGACGTTCTTTCGAAGAATTATTTCTGAACCTGCGATACGGCAATTTTTCCATCATTACTAAAGCAATAAAAAACAGAATTAACAAATGGCTGAAAAGAGACCAACACCGGTAAAACCACTCACTATTTATTTTTATCACACCCGGTTAACCCGTGAAAGTTACGAGGAATGGAAAGATTATAAGTTTCCGGGACACATTCTCTACGGACTTCCTTTGCTGGAAAAATATGGCATCCGGTCGGTAATGCATAAATACAAAGCTTTCCCCGGCCGTCTAAGACTGATGCTCTATGCCACTAAAGAGATTCTGTGCTGCAAAGAGCCATACGAAGTACTCTACGGTACATCTTTCCGTGGACTGGAGCTAATTATCCTGCTCAGAGCATTAGGATTCTACCGCAAACCCATCGTCATTTGGCATCACACTGCCTTAAAAACTTCATCCGGAAAAATAAGAGAACATATCTCACGTTTCTTTTATAAAGGCATTGACCATATGTTCCTATTCAGTAAAAAATTGATTAAAGACTCATTAGCGACCGGGAAAGCTCCCGAAGAAAAGCTTCAGCTTATCCATTGGGGACCGGATCTCGCTTTCTATGACCATATTCTACAAGTAATGCCAGATCGGAAACCAGAAGGCTTTATCTCCACCGGGAAAGAAAACCGAGATGTAAACACTATGCTGCAAGCTTTCTGCGCCACCGAACAACAACTGGACTTGTACATCGCCCCCACCAATGGAAGTGTAAACTACCAACAGATTATTGAAAGCTTTTGTCTACCCGATTCTGTACAAGTACACTATACGGACGGTGTCATCCCATACTTATTGGCACAGAAAGTGGCACGAAAAAGCTGTGTTGTCATCTGCTGTATGGATTTTCCTTATACCGTAGGCCTTACCACATTGGTAGAAGCCTTTGCATTAGGCATCCCTGTCATTTGCTCACGTAATCCCAATTTTGAAATGGATATAGACAAAGAAGAAATAGGAATTACCGTAGCCTATAATGACGTGGAAGGCTGGATCAACGCCATTCATCGCATAGCCGACCATCCCGAAGAAGCCCAAAAGATGGGCGCCAACGCCCGAAAGTTGGCAGAAAAACGTTTCAATTTGGAAATCTTTTCCCATGAAATAGCAGAAAGCTTACTGGAAATATCTAAGATGTCCTCTAAAAAACGTACATTTGCATAAACTTTTATGCACATGAGAGTACTTATCATCAATACGTCTGAGCGAATAGGTGGAGCCGCCATTGCAGCCAACCGCCTCATGGAGGCTTTAAAAAACAACGGAATAAAGGCAAAAATGCTTGTACGTGACAAGCAGACCGACCAGATAAGTGTCGTTGAACTAAAGAAATCATGGTGGAAAGTATGGCAATTCATCTGGGAACGTGTCGTTATCTGGCAAGCCAACCACTTCAAGAAACATAACTTGTTTGCCGTTGACATAGCCAATACCGGCACCAATATCACAGTATTGCCCGAATTTACCCAGGCCGACGTCATTCATCTGCACTGGATTAACCAAGGTATGTTGTCACTGACAGATATCCGGCGTATCATCCAATCCGGCAAACCCATCGTTTGGACAATGCATGATATGTGGCCTTTTACCGGTATCTGCCATTATGCAGGAGATTGCGATAAATATGCCACACAATGCCACAACTGTCCGCAACTTTACAAAGGAAGCAGAAAAGACATAGCCTACCGTACTTTCCAGAAAAAGAAAAAACTGTTTGAAGGAGCACAAATCACCTTTGTAGCTTGTAGCCGCTGGTTAGAATCATTGGCTAAGAAAAGTGATCTGATTAAAGGTCAGACCATTACCAATATTCCCAATGCAATCAACACCAACCTGTTCAAACCTCGTGATAAAAAACAGGCCAGAGAAAAATGCCATCTTCCGCAAGACAAGAAGTTATTGCTTTTCGGCTCCGTAAAAATTACAGACAAGAGAAAAGGAATAGACTATCTGGTATCAGCTTGCAAACAAATTGCTTCCTCATATCCTGATTTTAGTAAAGAATTAGGTGTAGTGGTTTTTGGTAACCAAGCCGAACAATACACTTCCCTGTTTCCCTTCCCTATCTATCCGATGAATTATGTCAGCAACGAGAAGGAACTGGTAGATATCTACAATGCAGTCGACTTATACGTCACACCTTCTTTACAAGACAATCTACCCAATACCATCGTAGAAGCAATGGCCTGTGGTATTCCGTGTATAGGGTTCAATGTAGGAGGTATTCCACAAATGATTGACCACCTGCACAACGGTTATGTTGCCGAATATCAGTCTTCCAAGGATCTGGCAAACGGCATTCACTGGGCATTGACCGAAGGAGAATATGAAAGTCTGAGTGAGGAAGCCTGCCGTAAGGCAGTATCCAGTTATTCGGAAAGTACCATTGCCAAGAAATATGTTGAAATCTATAACAAGATTACAGGGAATCATGCATAACCATCATCCTCATCCCAAGTTTTCTATTATTACCGTCACCTACAATGCAGCAAAAGTGTTGGAGGATACTATACAAAGTATTGTTACACAAACTTATAAGAATCTGGAGTATATTATTGTGGACGGGGGATCAACAGATGAAACACTGGATATCATTCACAAATACCAGGAACATATCACCACTGTTATCAGTGAGCCCGACCAAGGTTTATACGATGCCATGAACAAAGGAATAAAATTGGCAACCGGAGATTATCTTTGTTTCTTGAATGCCGGTGATGGCCTGCACGAGGATGATACTTTGCTGCAAATGGTACATTCCATCAATGGAACAGCCCTGCCGGGAGTGCTATATGGAGAAACAGAAATAGTGGACAGTCAAGGGCATTTTTTATACATGCGCCACCTGTCTGCACCCGCAACGCTTACCTGGAAAAGCTTCAAGCAAGGAATGTTGGTTTGCCATCAAGCCTTTTTCGCCCGCCGTGATCTGGTAGAGCCATACGACCTGCAATATCGGTTCTCGGCAGATTTTGACTGGTGTATCCGTATCATGAAGAAAGCGGATGTACTCCATAATACCCATCTTACTCTTATTGATTACCTGAATGAAGGAATGACCACCCGTAACCATAAAGCCTCCTTGAAAGAACGCTTCCGTATTATGAGCCGTCACTATGGATGGGCAAGCACAGTGACACACCACTTATGGTTCGTTCTGCGCCTGCTCTACAAATAATCCGGAAGTCTGACTAATAACGGGACTCAATCAATTTTCCTACGGGCCTTTCTGACCTGCAAGAACAAGAACAAGACCAACACACAGGCCAATACACCCAATGCCACAAAAGCCACCGTTTCCGTAACATGCAGCGATTTCGGGTCGAACTTAAATTCCACTACATGCTTTCCGGCCGGCACATTCATTGCCCGAAGAATATAATCCGCTCTTCCGTGCGGCGCTTCCACACCATCAATATATGCCTGCCAACCGGGATAGTAAATTTCCGAGAAAACCACTGTTCCTCCAGTTTTGGAATTAACCTCATATTTCAAGTCATTAGGTTCGTACGCAGTCAGTTTGATTGTACTCAGTGTATCTGTTTCAGCTGCCGATTTTACCTCCGCACTGAATTTTTTATCTACGACAGCCGTTTTTGCCGGGTCTATCCGATGCAAAGCGTCTATCTCTTCATTGGCATTGTCCACATACTGCACCTCGTTTACAAACCAAGCATTGCCCAGCGTATGAGGATTCCGTATTGGGACGGTCTTTCCACCTTGCAGCGGAAAAATAAAGTAACGGGTATTCAGCATATTCAACACAGGAAATCCGGACGGAGCCACCTTCTGCATATCACCTCCCGCCTCCGAAACAGCCTTGAACACGCCATTCATCTCGGTACTGATATGCTCCTCTATCATTTCCTGATAGCGGCGCAGTTTGGCGGCATGATATCCACCGATGCTCTTATGCCAATAAGAAGTCGTATTTTCATTAAACGTATTGCCGGCTAGGTTCAGCACCCGGAAATCCAACGTTTTATCGGCCAATATTGCCTTATCCGTTTCGGTCGGTTTAAAGGAATTATCCTGTTGTACCTTTTCCACAAACTGGTCATCATACAAATAACGTTTGTTCACACTCCACATATCTGCCAGACAGAGGACAGCCAATGCCAGAATCGTCACCTTCGCTTTCAGCTTGCCCATGCCATATAACCAAAGAACTGCCGTACCTATCATAATAATAAAGAAGCTGCGCCATGCATCCGAAGTAAAGACACTCCGACGGATTTCTTCTAGATTAGCAAGTAACGGAGCCAGCTGATCTGCCGGAATACCCTGCAATGCCTGCATTTCCATGCTTGAAACATACGACGGGAAAAAGAAACCGGGAGCCAATGCAAACAATAAAGCGATACCACCTGTCAATCCCAGACTGATATAAAACGACCGGGCCCGTTCCTTAACCAACTGAGGACGTGCCATTACCTCCTTTAAAGCAAGGACAGCCAACAGAGGTATGGTAAACTCAGCAATGACCAAAATGGAAGAAACCGCACGGAATTTATCGTACATCGGGATATAATCCAAAAAGAAATCAGTGAATCCCATAAAATTCTTTCCCCATGACAGCAGGACAGACAAAACAGTAGCACTCAAAAGCGCCCATTTCATAGGACCTTTCACTATAAACAGTCCAAGAATAAACAGAAACATTACAAACGCCCCCACGTATACAGGACCGGATGTACCGGGTTGCTCGCCCCAATACTGGCCTATCTGGCTATAGATGCTATTATACATAGGATTCGCCTTTTCCATCGCCTTTTCGTTAGCTGCTAAAGGTACGGAAGCGCCACCTTTCACATTAGGAACAAGCAAAGAGAAAGTCTCACCGATACCGTAACTCCACTGAGTGATATAATCTCGTTCCAGACCACTTTTAGTCTGATTATGACTATCCGGTTTCACCAGCTCACTCTTTCCACGCATCGTTTCCTTACTATACTCATACGTATGATATAAGTTGGATAGATTTATGCAAACTCCCAAAATACCGGCCATCAACAACACCCCAGTTGCTTTCAGAAATTGCGGCATTTCCTTCTTCTGCCAAGCATCCACTCCAAACGCAACCGCCATAAAGAGCATGACAAATAGAAAATAATAACTCATCTGCACATGGTTCGACACTATCTGCAAAGCAACAAAAACCGCTGTCAGCAAACCGCCTGACAAGTATTTTCCTCTATAAGCCAATACCATACCGGCTATAGTGGGTGGAATATAGGCCAAGGTTACAAATTTCCAGATGTGTCCGGCAGCTATAATGATGAAAAAATAAGAAGAAAACGCCCACAACACAGCCCCCAATGAAGCCAGCCAGACCGAGAAATCGAATGCACGCAATAATATATAAAAGCCCAACAGCATGACAAATACATACCACACATAATTCGGGAGATACAAATGATACAACTTCTCCACTCCCTTCAGGGTATCCGTAGAATCATAACTGGGTGCCATCTGATAAGTAGGCATACCACCAAAAATCGAATTAGTCCAGCGCGTACGCTCTCCCGTACGTTCCAGATATTCTTTCGCTTCTTCACCAGCACCAATGCCCGCCACAGAGTCATGTTGTGAAAGGATACGCCCTTCTGTCACTGCCGGGAAAAAATAGACGAATGAGATGACAGCAAAGAGGATAATCACTACTATATCAGGTAGTATTCTTTTAAATAAGTTCATAAGTATATCTGTTTATTAACGTTGCAAAGATACGATATACTCTGATAAAATGCGTACATTTGCAGCCATAAATAAAGTTGAATTATGAAAATAGGAATTATAACAGCCATGAGTTCCGAGCAGAAACAAGTAGCGCAACTGCTCGAAAACAAGAAAGAATACACCGAAGGTCCTTTCCAATATACTGAAGGCAGCATTAGAAATAATACCATTATCCTGATGAAATGCGGAATAGGTAAAGTGAACGCTGCTGCCGGTACTGTAGAACTGATCCGTACCTTCCAGCCCGACTGTGTCATCAGCACCGGTGTAGCAGGAGGTATAGACAGCTGCCTGAAAATAATGGATGTTGTGGTGAGCCGACAAATTGTATATCATGATGTATGGTGTGGAGAAGGCAATGTGTATGGACAGATACAAGGACTTCCCGCCCGATTCGAAGGTAATGCTACATTGTTTGATTGCGCCATGTCACTGGATACTCCGACCGCCATTCATGGAGGCCTGATATGCAGTGGAGACAAATTTATCACCGACCGTTCCGAACTTAACGATATTAAAGAAAAGTTCCACGAAGGGCTGGCAGTAGATATGGAATCGGGAGCCATCGCCCAAATCTGTTATATATATAAGGTACCGTTCATCAGTTTCCGTATCATCAGCGATACACCGGGAGCCGACAACCATTGGGAACAATACACAAATTTTTGGGAGACTATAGCCGACCGTTCCTTCGAGGTCACTCATACCTTCCTTTCCTCATTACCAGCTAATTTATAAAAACGAATAATATGAAAACAATACCCAGTTTTACCATTGATCATATCCGCTTGCTTCGCGGTATCTATGTATCCAGAAAAGACGAAATGGGCAGTGAAACGGTCACCACCTTTGACATCCGCATGAAAGAACCTAACCGGGAACCTGCTTTGGGACAAGGAGCCTTGCATACTATAGAGCATCTAGCTGCCACCTACCTACGTAACCACCCTATATGGTCTGACAAAATTGTCTACTGGGGACCGATGGGATGCCTCACTGGCAACTACCTGTTGATGAAAGGCGATTTAAAATCAGAAGATATTGTAGAACTGATGCAGGAAACGTTCCGCTTTATAGCCAATTTTGAAGGCGAAGTTCCGGGAGCCGCCCCTAAAGATTGCGGTAACTACTTGCTTCATGACCTGCCTATGGCCAAATGGGAGTCGGCCAAATATCTGCATGAAGTATTGGAACACATGACAAAAGATAATCTGTATTATCCTACTAAAGAGTAATTCTCTACAACAGAACAGTAGAAACGTAATAACAGAAAATAGAAAAGCCGCTCTCTGAAAAGAAAGCGGCTTTTCTTTAAGTCCTTTTCAATAAAGATTGAATTACTTACGTAATCCTAATGCTTTAACAATAGCACGATATCTTTCGATATCACGATTCTTCAGGTAGTTCAACAACGCACGGCGTTTACCTACCAAAGTTGTCAAAGCTCTTTCAGTGCTATAATCTTTTCTGTTGAGCTTCAGGTGCTCAGTCAGGTGAGAAATACGGTATGAAAACAAAGCTATCTGCGCTTCAGCTGAGCCAGTATCAGTGTTAGACTTTCCGTACTTTTCAAAGATTTCTTGTTTTTTAGCTGCATCTAAATACATAATTCTTAGATTTTTTGATATATAAAATTTTCATTTAGCGGGTGCAAAGATAGACATTATCTTTTATATCACAATGAATTAGAGCGATTTATTTTTTAAATAATCTTCTATCTCTTTTACTGTCGCATCTTTCAGCAACACCTTTTTGTCCTTATCCAACAGATAAAGAGCAGGCATCGCTTTCAAATCATAGCATTCTTCGGTCAGTACCGTCAATTCTTTATCATAGCTGTTGATCCATCCATCAGGAATTTCATTCTGGTGTTTCGTCCATACTTCACGGTCTTCATCGGGATAGAAAGCAAGAATTTTCACTTGTTTCATGATGTGGGGACTGTTCAATACAGCAGAGGTCTTCATTGTCGCCAGTGTTTCGGCACAACCATGACAATCCGGATTATAGAATAACAATAAAGTGTAAGGAGTGCAGATATCACGCATACGTTTCTGCATTCCCGAAGGCAAGGTATAAATAAAATCAGCGGCAATACTGCCCACCTTGTTCATACCAATCAATTTCAAATCATGTTGGGCACGGCTCCGAGCAGCCTCATCGGTCAGCGAAGAAGCAGACAGGAAACGGCAGACAGGCTCATAAAGCTCCTCATTCCGAAGGGGAGAATTCGGATCAAACAAGTATCTGCGGAAAATTTCCACAAAATAACCAAACATTTTTTTCTCCTGCGAAGCCTGCTGCATAATCCGGATTAAACAACTGTCCGACAGGGAAGATGGCACACGGTTCAATAAGTCCATGTAATCTACCAAAGCTTGTTCTGTGATATCCGGTACATGAATATAGGCGGTATCCTTAAAATTAAAATGATCCCAGTAATGCTGTACCATAAAGTTCAGCCGGTCTTCCGGGGATTGCAACATAATAGGGACCTCCGGCAAAGTGAAAGTCAACGATTTATTATCATCATTCACAGATAGAGATTTTTGTTTTTTGCCATCACAAGCGATAAGCAAAAAACAGCACAAGACTCCAATCCATATATCAGTTTTTCTCATACGCTTTTAATTAGGCATTGCACCTTTTACAAAAGTAGAAGGAATTCTCTGAAAAGCCAAATTACTTCGAAATTACTTTATCTCAGCCAGCCACTCATGAAATCCATTGTGAGGGGTATAATGTAATACATATTCCGTTTTGCTGTAGCTGATAATATTTTCGTGCGAAATCCGGCTTACATCCACTTCTGCTTTTGCCAGCCACAAAGTATCCTCCATGACATAACACCCTAAGGACACTCTCAGCATCATCTGGCTCAGGTAGAAAGCAGACTGTTCATAAGCATACCACTTTCCATCCTGTTCCCAATAGATATATATCAAGTCGGAATTGCTCAGCTCCCTTTCTAATATGGTCACTACCTCTCACATAGGAGTTGGCGGTAATCGTTTTTAATCAATATCATCTCAGTGTCTGAACACAGGGCAACAAACCACGGACCGTTCAGCAGTTTGTTCAGGTCTACTTCTACCTTGTCTAACATAACACCGTAGAAAAAACATGCCTCTTTCAGTTTCAAGGCCGCCTCACTAAGTTTGCTTAAGGATTTGGCGGAACGATGGTAAGCATACCAGCGCCCTTCCTCTTCATACAGATAAACTTCCGATTTACTACATGATTCTTTGTCCATTATTTCCAGTAGGTTGTTCATACTATTTAACATCTTTTACACAACGAACTTTTAGATCAGCATCAGTAGCATGGACAGTTACATTGGTTCCTTGGAACCAAAAACCATAAGAAGACCTATAAGCACCATTTGCTTTACTTCCTGAATAGTCCGTGCGGCAGGTAACATAACCACTCAACAGATTGTTTGCGCTCATCAGACCCAGTTCTTTCTGATTAGGCATTCGCCAAATTCCTTTATCAGTTTTTCCGCTATCCTCATAATAGTATTTACAAGGATCATATTCCGGTCTTTTCTTATTCTTAATCGTATAATAATTATTATTCCATCCACCATCCACCATCTTTTGTTTTAGATAGTCTTTAGACACTTGTATCCGTGAAGACAATCCATTGATTTCATCACGCTCCAAATGGATATCTATAGTTTCTGTAGTCCCTTTGGTTGCAGTCAAACCTGTCAATGTAAATATATTGTCACTATACTGATAGAATTTATTCGCTTCGTACAGTCCGTCGTCTGATGCCAACGTACGCACACAGCGAACCAAATTCGCATGTTGCCAACCGGTATTAACCTCTTTATTACTTGTGGACAACCCTTCTTCAGCCCAAAAAATGCTATTGGTACCGGTAGAAGCCGTGAAATAGTGATATTTAGCATTCTCTTTGTCATTATCATTGAGCGTGCTCATTTTAGCCCTAAACAAGCGGGCGTCCGGGTCAACGCTATTCAATGCACCCTCGCCATACCACAATCCGCGATACTGATCAACAGAGGCCATATACCATTTTACCTCATTAGCTTCAATCGTGCCGTTTCCATTCAAATCCCGGTTACGGCTCATACATGCCCGTACCGCCTGTTGGTACATGGGTTGCCTCCCGTCTGCCGGTACAATCATATTAGTGTCCGGATACCATGATTTTTCCTTGTTGCTTTGTACGGCACTGTTACGGGCATTCCAAGCATTAGGATTCTTGTGCTCACCCAAATTATTCTTATTCAAATAATAAGCAGTAGACAATTCTTCCTCGGTTATATTCTCCGTTCCATAAGGATAACCATTGAAACCGAAATGATAGAACGTAGTAATGGAACGCTGAGAAAGACTGTAACGCACTTTTGCATAAAGACTCTTCCTGTCCGTGCTCACCGACAACTGATTGGCAATAAGTATGGTACGAGGCGCACAATTGGAATAGACAGTCCATGATTTCCCTTTATAATAGTTTTCGTCCACGAAACAGGTGTAATAAGCGTATCCATCATTTGAGAATACTTCATCTTGATTGCTATCCGCATTTTCGTATAATGCCTTCAACATAAAGAACACATTAACCCAAGATGCGCCATATTTATTTGCATACTCATTATTGTCACCCGGATATTTGGCAACGGTGGTTAAACTCTGTCCTGAAATTCTGTTTTTAGAAACATTGCGTACAAAACGCAGCCATCCATAATCATCCTCTCCATTAAAAAGGCTCTGCCCGCTTATCGGACGGATTGTTCCTCCATCAAACGTAGCCAATTGTACATCACCTTCGGCATTAAAGATTCCCCCATCGGTAACATACAAATTCTCCGTATAACCGAAAGGTGTTGAGATTCTTACTATATATCCTTTTCCCGCCTCTTTCAGCGTCTTTATATTTTCCCGAGAGAATGTCAGCACTCTGGCCTCATAATGAGCGTCCAAATCAAAAGACTCTCCTCCTTCACTGTCAATCACCAATCCTTCCACATAGGGGTTGTCTCCCTCGACTTCCGCTTCCACTTTGATATCCTCGACACCGTTTACTTTCACCTTATATTTATAAGAGTAATTCCGGCGTATATTGAAGTCTTCAAGACTTCCGGTATTACTGAAGTTGCCAAAATGGATAGTATACGAAACCTCCCCGATAGTGGTGCCTTTCTTATAATTTCCACGAATCACGATATAGGAAGAATTATCCGGTGCATTATCGAACGATTTCACGTCATCCGTATAGGTATTCGTTTCACGATCCTTCCACATCTTTATCTCACCTCCCCGATAGGAACGGATATTCTCGGGAAGATAAAAAGTTAACGTTTCCCCGGCCATACCAGAATAAGATGACTCGACATCTGCGGTAGTAGCGTCAGCTGTACCATTCACCAACTTTCCACCGACAGCCACATTATGCAATTCATACGTACTGGGAGTGAAAGTTACTCCGTTACCGGCCTCGATGGTAAATGTATTCTTCGCCAATATTCTGTACAGTCTTATAACGTTGCTTTCGCTTATAACACCGGCTCCATTGGTTCCGGCAGTAATTGTAACAGCCTTGCCCCCATTCAGATAACCGGACATCATGAACTGTCCGTCGGTAGGATTAGGGGAAATAATGTGGCTGGCATTACCATACTGGCGTTTAAAGTCTATTGCAAGGAACTCGTCTCTTGTCAATGAGGAACCTGCCACATCCGCTTCATCAATTCCCGTCAATTTATTTTTGTCTGCGTCATCCAAGTAATAAATTGTACTGTTCAAGTTGGCAAGAGCATAGATATACGCTTCACCGGTTATTGCCTTTACAGTAACGGTTTCCGGTCCGGAAGTCGGTATAGGACTCGACTCTGTAGCCACCAGCTTTTTATATCCTGTCAGTTCTCCTGCCGCATTAAACACATAAAAGTGTAAATCATTCAACCTGTTTTCAGCAGTACTGGCGCGCGAAACAATCACTTCCTGATTGGTCTGCAACTGACAATTCAACTGCAAAATCACCTCTTTATTCTCTTCACCGGCAGAGTAAGCTATTTCCTCTTCCGAGCAAGCCCCCACGCCTATCAGTAACGAAAGGCAAAGCGCCATATATTTCAGTTTATTTTTCATATATAGTATCCTCCACAGATTATTTTCTTACATCACCGTCACCAAAATCCAATTCGCCATTATCAACCTCTGTCCAATCCATTACTTGATATTGAAGTTCTGCATCTATCTCGATCGTACTCAGTTTAATATTGAACAGGTATGAATGGTTACGGATTACATCAAATATATCTCCATCTCCATTCGTCCGGAATTTAATAGTTCCCACTTTGGCTTTGTTATGATAGGTATAATGAACCGTCAATGAAATTTCATTCCCACCTGTAGTATTCACCTTTTCCGGCAGATAAATTTCATTTTCATATGCTGTCGTCACCTGCAAGCCGTCATAAGTAATAGTCTGATTCTGTGCTCCGGCAGGAATAGAAGGATATATATATTGAACCGTTTCCACCGGATTTGGAGTTTCCGTTGAAACACAATAGCCTTTGTCGTTGGCATTGTTCACTATTATCTTTGTGATAGTGAATCCTTGATATCCATCCTGCATATTCACCCAAATGCCCACCTTTGCTACAGCACGATAAAGGTTGCAAGCCAAGTCCACTCCCGTACCGGGTACAGCTGTCAAATTGCTGCTTCCCCACATCGGGATAGCTCTTTCTGCAAGTTTCCAAGGTATCGTAGATCCACCATAATGATAAACCAATTCTTTATAAACTTTGGCGATATTACTTCCTTTCTTTGTTTCCAGAAAATTACGTATAGCCGCTCCGGTCGTATAAGACGCTATCTTATTGTCTTTCAAGTTAGCCAGAACAACCAGTTTCACTTGTTCGCCACCGACCGTTCTCAACATGGTTCCTTCCAGCTGACGAGTATAATAGTTGTCACCTTCAACAGGATTGCCTAGTTTCAAATCCTGTACTTGATACAAAAAGTTATCATTTGCATCAACGACCAATACATATACATCATCCGCAGTCATGGCACTTTGTTCCACTGTGGTATAATCTAAATCACCTGGTTCGCTTGCGGCCCGTCCGCCGAAATTGGAGAATGCCAGTGTAAGGCGTACCGGTACCTTCCCGCCATCCGTAGCCTTTGCCACCTCCTCGTCCTTTGCACACGACGATAGGTACAAGCCGCAGAGCACCGCCATTAGTATATATGATAACCATCTTTTCATAGATTCTATTTTTTGTTCGTTGTTACATATCCATCTCGTTGAAGCGTACCACCCAGTCATTGATAATGATGCTGGTGTTAATCCACTTCATGTTCTCGTCCAGGAAGAAAGTCATGTTGTATTCGTCCTGACGATCCAGATATTCCTGCTGGGTCATGTCGTGACCTTCGGCCTCGGTGAGCAATAGGTATTTTACCAAGGGGATGGAAAGTACGGTCTCGCCCGTATCCTTGTTGGTGATGGACAGGCGCGGATTTTGATCCACCATCAGTCGGCCTACGGTAATCTGGGCGATGGCCACGCTGATATTGCTATCCTCAGTATCGCCCTCGGCACGTGCGCCTTTTGTGTCCATGTCCGTGCTTCCTTGAGCGCGGTAATAGGGATAATATGTTAATGTTTCGTCTTTCAACAGCTTGTTGTCATAGTTCATCAGGCCGTTGTCGTCCGTAATCGTGAATTCAAAGTTATCGACATCTACAGTCACTCCGTCCATTTGCTGGAGAATGATGCGGATGCTGTTGGTATTCTTCACCAACGGCACTGTCACCACCTGCGAGGTGGCAGCCCTGGAAAAGGATTGCTTGGTCACTTCGCCGTGCCACAACGAAGAAAGCTTGCTGTTAACGATAGCCGTTCCGTCTTCCGCACGGCTGTACATTCTGTCCATCTTGCATTGCAGCTCGTCCATCGAGGATTCTCCCGCGGTAACCAAAGGTACCGAGAATGAAGCTTCGTTATTCAAGCCCGCCCAAGTGATAAGATGATAGTCACCTGGTTCCAAATCTACTTTCATGGTATATCCGTCTTCACCCAAAACGTCACCTTCTTCCGTCTTCTGATACACCAATTTGCCGTTATCGTCAAAAGCATAAAGCGTAACAGTCCCCACCTCGCGTGAGAAAGCATCGGCATACTTCATGTTATAATCATATTTGAACTTCACTCTGTACTCTACAGAGCAATCCACATCTTCTTCATCGAGTATGCTGCCGCACGACACAATGGCACTTCCCAATGTCATCGCCATCATTAGGCTGAAAGAGAGTTGTCGGGCGAATGTTTTTACTGTTTTCATGCTTTTGTTTTTTTAATGTTAGAATATTAAAGAGAATAGCAGGGAGAGGAGGAACACTCCTCTCCTGCTTATATAATAGGGTTATTAATCCTTAATTCCGCAACACTATTATAAATTAAACTTTTTAAGTACCTGAGCAACAAAAAGTTGCTCAGGATTTTGCCAT